>NZ_MQUI01000026.1:0-52815 GCF_001970915.1 Sphingomonas sp. Sph1(2015) | reverse complement strand
TCCATTCCCTCCCCCATCCCCTCCCGCCTGAGGGAGGGGAGTGGCCAGAGGCGAGCGATTGCCACTCTAGAGTCGAAAACGATCAACTCTACTCAGCCCTCCTCTTCAGGGGAGGGGCCGGGGGGCGCTTCCGCAAACGAAAACGCCCATGGCGATGCCCCACCCCAACCCCTCCCCTGAAGGGGAGGGGCTAAAACCGTGCAATGCTGATCGCTTTCAACTCTAAACGGGGCTGCTTCAGCCTGAGCGAAGTCGATTGCCACGTTCCGGTCCACGCAAAATGCCTTGGGAAACGAACCGGAGGGATGGTTCAATCCGATGGCATATTCCCCTAGACCCGCTCCATGACCGCGCTGATCGCCGATTATTACCGCCACCTGACCGTCGACCTGCGCCGTTCCGACCACACGGTGCGCGCCTATGTCGCCACGGCGGAGCGGCTCTGCGGTTTCCTGTCGGCGCATTGGGGCGAGGCCATAGATGGCGCCGCCCTGGCCCGCGTGACGGCGACCGACCTGCGCGCCTTTCTCGCCGCGCGCCGGGGGGAGGGCCTTACCGCCGCCTCCACCGCGCGCGAATTGTCGGCGGTGCGGACCTTTCTCCACTGGACCGGCGTCGAGCCGCCTCCGCTGAAAGGCCCGCGCCGCAAGCGAAGCCTCCCGCGCCCCCAGTCCCCGGCCGACATCATGGCGCTGGGCGAGGACATGGCCGAGAACGCCGCCGAGCCATGGATCGCAGCGCGCGACTGGGCGGTGCTGCTGCTGCTCTATGGCGCCGGGCTGCGGATCGGCGAGGCGATGGCGCTGCCCGCCGACATCCTCCCCCTGGGCGAGACGATCCGCGTGCTGGGCAAGCGCGGCAAGACCCGGATCGTGCCGCTGCTCCCCGAACTTCGCGCCGCGATCGAGGAGTATGCGCGCCAGTCGCCCTACCCGTTGACCCCCGGCGAGCCGCTGTTCCGGGGGGCCAAGGGCGGCCCGCTATCGCCCGCGATCATTCGCCGTTCGGTGCAGGGCGCACGCGAGCGGCTGGGGCTGGGCGGGCGGACGACACCCCATGCGCTGCGCCACAGCTTTGCCACCCATCTATTGGGGCGCGGGGCGGATTTGCGGCAGCTTCAGGAACTGCTCGGCCATGCCAGCCTCAGCTCGACGCAAATCTATACCGCGGTCGACGCCGCGCACCTGCTCGACATCTACCGCACCGCGCATCCCCGTTCCTAGCGGTCGCGGCGTGGCTTCCAGGTGAAGACGCGCCAGAGATAGCCGCCGACCATCAGCACGGTCATCGCGATGGCGGCGGGGCCGACATAACGGTTGATCGCCTCGAAATTGGCGCCCAGCCACAGGCCGGCATAGGCGAGGATGGCGTTCCAGATCGTACTGCCCGCAAAGGTCCAGATCAGGAACCTGGCCAGCGGCATCCGCGTGATCCCGGCGGGCAGCGAAATCATCGTGCGGAAAGCGGGCATGAAGCGGAATACGAACACCACCCATCCGCCATGCCGTACGAAGAACAGGTGCAGCCGCTCGACATCGCGCCACTCCATCGTCAGCCAGCGGCCATATTTGTCGACAAAGGGCCGGAATCGCTCATAGCCGATATAGCGGCCGACCGCATACCAGGCATAATTCCCGATTGTCGTGCCCGCCGTTCCCCACAGGATGAGCGGGATCATCGTCATATTGCCCCGCGCGACCGCCATGCCGCCCAGGCCCATGATGACCTCGGAGGGGATGGGCGGCACGATATTTTCCAGCGCCATCAGCAGGAAAATGCCGAAATAGCCGCCCCAGGCGATGAGGTTGAGGATGAAATCGGTCATGGATGCAGGGATGTACCGATGAAGGGCGGGGCGGTTCCCCTGGGATGGATTGAGGTTCGGGGGAAAGGCCCACTATTCCTCTCCTGCCAGGGGAGGAATAGACGTAAGCACATTTCGCTTGGTGTGTTGCCGGGCGATCGAAAGAGCGCGGGTCGCCCGTTAGCGCCACTTGACGGCAAGGGCGGCTTGCGCGAACCCGTCGCGATGGCCGACACCCCGCAAACATCATCCGAAACGTCGCCCGGAAAGTCAGAGACGAAGGACACGTTGCGCTTCTTCCTGAAGCTGGCGCTGTTCGTCTTCATCCTGCGCAGCCTGATCGTCACGTCCTTCGTGATCCCGTCGGAATCGATGCTGCCGCGTCTGCTGATCGGCGACTATCTGTTCGTGACCAAGTGGAATTACGGCTATTCGCGCTGGTCCTTCCCGTTCGGCCTGCCGCTGCTGCCCGGACGGGTGCTGGGCCGTGATCCGGCGCGCGGCGATGTGGTGGTGTTTCGCTCGCCCGAGCCGGACGATCACGACGTCATCAAGCGGGTGATCGGCCTGCCCGGCGACACGATCCAGGTGCGCGGGGGCCAGGTGATCCTGAACGGCCGGGCGATCCCGAAGCAGCGGATCGCCGACTTCCTCCTGCCGCTGACCCCCAATTTCGATGCGAACAAATGCGGGCCGTTTGTCGATACGGTCGCGGGCAAGCCGGTGTGCCGCTATCCCCGGTTCCGCGAGACGTTGCCGAACGGCAAGAGCTATGACGTGCTCGACCAGGGCAATTTCCCGGAGGCCGACGATACCGGTGTCTATACCGTGCCCGCCGACCATGTCTTCCTGATGGGCGACAATCGCGACGACTCGGCGGACAGCCGCTTTGCCCCTCCGCGCGGCATGGGCATGATCCCGATGAACCGGCTGGAGGGGCGCGCCGCCGTAACCTTCTTCTCGACCGATGGCTCGGCCGAGTGGATCAAGCCCTGGACCTGGGTGTCGGCCGCGCGCTGGAACCGGATCGGAGAAGGATTTTGAGCGCCGTGGACGACTGGCTCGCCGAAATCCTGGGGCGCGCGCCGAGCGATGCCGCGCCTTTCCACCGCGCGCTGACCCATGGCAGCCAGGCGGCCGAGAATTACGAACGACTGGAGTTTCTGGGCGACCGGGTGTTGGGCCTCATCATGGCCGAATGGCTGTGGGAGCAATTCCCCGCCGAGCCGGAGGGCCAGTTGTCGCGCCGCCTCAACTCGCTGGTGACGGGTGCGGTCTGCGCCGATGTCGCGCGCGACCTGGGGGTGCGCGAGCATTTGCGGCTGGGCAAGCAGGCGCGCGACGATGGCGCGTCGGACAGCGACAATGTGCTGGGCGACGTGATGGAGGCGCTGATCGGCGCCTGGTATCGCGAGGCGGGGCTGGAGGCGGCGCGCGCCTTCATCCGCAAGTCCTGGGGCGACCGGGTCCACTCGCAGGGCAAGGCGCCGCAGCATCCCAAATCGGCGCTTCAGGAATGGGCCGCCGCGCATAACCGCAAGGCGCCCGAATATGTGGTGGTCGACCGTTCGGGGCCGCACCATGCGCCGCGCTTCACCGTGGCGGTGCGGATCGGCCGCACGGCGGAGGTGACCGCGACGGGTGCCAACAAGCAGGAGGCCGAGACGGCCGCTGCGAAGGCGATGCTGGCGAAGTTGAAGGCTTGAGGTTTTCCCTTGGGCTTCGACTTCGGCGCTATGCGCCGAAGTTTATCCTGAGCGGCTGGCTTGCCAGCCAGCCGAAGGGCTCAGCCTGAACGGAGGGTGGGAGGTTCGGCTGTCCTTCAAATCAGCCGTTCAGCCTGAGCGAAGTCGAAGGCCACGCCCCCGACCTCGCCCAGAAACCGAAATTACCGCCCCTTGGCGGCCGCCGCCTGCTTCTTGGCCTGCACCTTGGCCCGGTGATGACCGATCGCGCAGCCCGCGGCGGCACCCAGCACCGCATGGCCCTTGCCGACGAAATGTCCGCCGACGCCGCCCACGGCCGCGCCCTTCAAGCACCCCTTGGCCGAGGCCGGGCCAGCGACGGTCAGCAGCGCGGCGGCCGACAGGGCGGTGAGAAGGGTCTTCATTACGTCTCTCCTATCACTCGAAATCGTGGCCGGAAAAATGCGCGCGGGGCCGTGGCCGTTCCGTGATCCGACCATTACATTGTGTCCATGTGGGCGGACCGTTGCGGGAAGGGGGCGGGACCTGTACCGCTGGCGGTCATGACTGAACAACGTTGCGGCCTCGTCGCCGTCGTCGGCGCGCCCAATGCCGGCAAATCCACCCTTGTCAATGCGCTGGTCGGCCAGAAGGTCGCGATCGTCAGCCCCAAGGCGCAGACGACCCGTGCCAAGCTGCTTGGCGTCGCGATCGAGGGGGATGCCCAGATTCTGCTGGTCGACACCCCCGGCATCTTCGAGCCCAAGCGCCGCCTCGACCGCGCGATGGTCGCCGCCGCCTGGGAAGGCGCGGAGGGCGCCGACATCCTGGCGCTGGTCGTGGATGGGAAGGGCGGCATCGGCCCCAAGATCCACGCCATCGCCGAGTCGATCGCCCACCGGCCCGAGCCGAAGCATCTGATCCTCAACAAGGTCGATATCGCCGACAAGGCGCGGCTGCTGACCCATGCCGAAAAGCTGAACGAGGTCGTTAAGTTCGACGAGACCTGGTTCATCTCCGCCCAGACCGGCGACGGCCTGCCCCAGCTGAAGACCCGGCTGGCCTCGCTGATGCCCGAGGGGCCGTGGCACTATCCCGAGGATCAGGTGTCCGACGCCACCGAGCGCGCGCTGGCCGCCGAGGTGACTCGCGAGCAGCTCTATCTCCAGCTCCACGCCGAACTCCCCTATGCCAGCGCGGTCGAGACGGAGGCGTATAAGGAGCGCGAGGACGGATCGGTCGAAATCCACCAGCAGATCCTGGTCGAACGCCCGACCCAGCGCGCCATCGTGCTGGGCAAGAACGGCGTGCGGATCAAGGAGATCGGCGCACGGTCGCGGGCGCAGCTGTCCGAGCTGCTGGGCCAGAAGGTGCATCTGTACCTGCATGTGAAGGTCAAGCCGGGCTGGGACGAGGACCGTTCGGTGTACAAGGATATCGGTTTGGATTGGGTGGAGTGATTTTTGGGGTGGGGGCTCGGTGAGACACCTTTGCCCTCCCCCATCCCCTCCCGTTTACGGGAGGGGTGCGTTGCTTGGCTGATGGTCTGCATAAGCATCAGGGCCATCGCTATTTGAAGCGCATGTCGGTGACGCTTGGCACGCCCCTCCCGTAAACGGGAGGGCAGGGGCTAGGCGTCAGACCCGCCAAGTTGCCCCAAAGCCCACTCTACCGCCTCCACCACGACGGGATCATCATCCCCCAGCAACCCGCGCAACACCGGCACCAACTCCGCCGCCCCGCTATTCCCGGCCGCGATCGCGGCATTGCGCACCATCCGGTTGCGTCCGATCCGCTTGATCGGCGATCCTGAAAACACCTGCCGGAACCCCGCATCGTCCAGCGACAGCAAGTCCCCCAGCTCCGGCGCGGTCAGCTCGGCGCGGGGGTGGAAGGCCATGTTCGCCTGTGCCGCCGCCGCGAACTTGTTCCACGGGCACACCGCCAGGCAATCGTCACAGCCATAGATGCGGTTGCCCATGGCGACCCGGAATTCCTCCGGGATCGGCCCGGCATGTTCGATCGTCAGATAGGAAATGCATCGCCGCGCATCGAGTTGGTACGGCGCCGGAAACGCGTCCGTGGGGCAGGCCCGCTGGCACGCGTCGCAGCGCCCGCAGCTGTCGCGCGCCACCGCATCCGGCTCCAGTTCCAGCGTCGTGTAGATCGCGCCCAGGAACAGCCAGCTGCCATGCTCCCGGCTGACCAGATTGGTGTGCTTGCCCTGCCAGCCCAGCCCCGCCGCCTCGGCCAGCGGCTTTTCCATCACCGGCGCGGTGTCGACGAAGACCTTCAGATCGCATCCGGCCTCCTGCGCCAGCCAGCGGCCCAGCGCCTTCAGCTGGCGCTTCACGACATCGTGATAGTCCGCCCCCTGCGCATAGACAGAAATGCGGCCGATCCGTCCTTGATCGGCCAGGCGCATCGGGTCCTCGGCCGGGGCATAGCTGACGCCGAGTGAGAGGATGCTCTTCACCTCGGGCCACAGGCTCGCCGGACTCTGCCGCTGATGCGCACGGTCGGCCATCCAGATCATCGACCCGTGGCGTCCTTCGGCGAGCCACTGGTGCAGCCGTTCGACGGTCTTCGGCGCGGCATCGGCATGGGTGATGCCGATCGCGGCAAAGCCCAGTTCGGCCGCCTTTGCCTTGATCCGGGTTTCCAGCTTGTCTTGCGCCACATACGCCCGCTACCACAGGCGATCAGGGAGGGACAATCAGCGTGGAGAATCAGTGGGCGGTCACCGCCTCGGGCCTCGCCAAGCGGTTCGGCGACCGGCGGGTCGTCGACGGTGTCGACATCGCCGTGCCGACCGGCGCGGTGTACGGCGTGCTCGGCCCCAATGGCGCGGGCAAGACGACGACGCTGCGGATGCTGCTGGGCATTATCGAACCCGATGAGGGGCAGCGCAGCCTGCTCGGCCATGCCCATCCGCGCGATGCCAGCGATCTGGTCGGCTATCTGCCCGAGGAGCGCGGGCTTTATCCTGCGATGAAGGCGCGCGATGCGATCGTCTTCATGGGCGCTTTGCGCGGGCTGGACCGCGCGACGGGGCGGGTGCGGGCGGACGAGCTGCTCGAACAGGCGGGGCTCAGCCATGCCGCCGACAGCAAGATCCGCAAATTGTCCAAGGGCATGGCGCAGCTGGTCCAGCTGCTCGGCTCGGTCGTCCACCGCCCGAAGCTGCTGGTGCTGGACGAGCCGTTTTCGGGGCTCGATCCGGTCAATCAGGAACGGCTGGAGGCGCTGATCCTCGGCGAGCGGGACCGGGGTGCGACGATCCTGTTTTCGACCCATGTGATGGCCCATGCCGAGCGGCTGTGCGACCGCCTCGCCATCATCGCCGGGGGACGTCGCCGCTTCGAGGGGACGGTGGACGATGCGCGCGGCATGCTGACCGCGCGTGTGCGCTATCGCCCGCGTGACCCGGAGCGGGTGACGCCCGACCTGCTGCCCGCCGATGCGGTGCGCGAAGGCGCGGACTGGAGCTTTCCGATGCCCGACCAGGGTATAGAGCCGATATTGGGCCGCTTGCTGGCGGCGGGGGCGGGCATATTGAACCTGTCGGTCGAGCGCCCCAGCCTCCACGAAGCCTTTGTCCGCATCGTCGGCGAGCAGGAGATGGCGGCATGAGCCAGACGCGCCGCCTGATCCGCCAGACGATGACGATCGCACGCCGCGATTTCATCGCCACCGTCTTTACCCCCATCTTCCTGCTGTTCCTGTTTGCGCCGCTGATCATGGTGGCGTTCAGCACCATTGGCGCACTGGGCGCGGCGCAGGCGGCGGACCATGGCACCGACCGGGTGCGGATCGTCGCGATCGTACCCGATGCGGCGGCCCAAGCCTTTGCCGCCGCCGACCGCCAGTCGCGTACGATCTTCCGCCGGGATGAGGAGCCGCCCGAGCTGGTGACGCTGCCCCCCGCACGCGATCCGGCCGCGCAGGCGCGTGCCGCGTTCGAATCGCCCGACTATGACGCGACCGCCGTGCTCTATGGTCCGCTCGACCGGCCGACGATCCTGTACGGCGCACGTGGCATGCGCGCGGCGGATTATCTGGCGGTGCTGGCGACCGGCGCACTCTCGGCCGAGCGGCTGGGTGGCGAGTTGCCCAGGGTCACCCCGCGCAAGCTGGCCTTCTCGCGGCAGCGTGCGACGCTGGGCGGACAGAATCAGACGGCGTCGCTGGCGGTCTTCGGCGTGTTCTTCCTGACCTTGTTCCTGGCGGGGCAAGTGGTCGGCACCATGGCCGAGGAGCGGTCGAACAAGGTCATCGAAGTGCTCGCCGCCGCCGTGCCGCTGGAGGCGGTGTTCCTGGGCAAGCTGCTGGGCATGTTCGGGGTCGCGGTGCTGTTCATCGGCTTCTGGGGCACGGTGCTGGGCCAGGTGGCGAGCCTGTTGCCGCCCGCCTTTGCCGGGATGGTCGGCGAATTGTCGCCGGCGGTCGGCCTGCCGATGTTCGTCCTGCTGTTCGTCGCCTATTTCACCATGGCCTATCTGCTGCTCGGCTCGGTGTTCCTGACGATCGGGGCGCAGGCGTCGACCATGCGCGAGATCCAGATGCTCTCGCTGCCCATCACCATCATCCAGGTCGGCATGTTCACCCTGACGCTGAGCGGCCTGTCGCAGCCGGACAGCTGGCTGGCGCTGGTGGCCGAGGTGTTTCCACTCTCCTCGCCCTTTGCGATGGCGGGCGTGGCGGCGGCGAGCGATGCGCTGTGGCCGCATGCGGTGGCGCTGGCGTGGCAGGCCTTGTGGGTGGCGCTGTTCGTGACGCTGGGCGCACGATTGTTCCGGCGCGGCGTGCTGCAATCCGGGAGCACACGGCCCTTCTGGCGACGCAAGGGGGCGTAAATCCTCCCCGATACGGGGAGGTGGCAGGGCGAAGCCCTGACGGAGGGGGGCTTCGACGTACGACGTCCCTTGCGGTCCGCCCCCTCCACCACCGCTTCGCGGCGGTCCCCCTCCCCGTGCCGGGGAGGAACGAGTCGGGCTTGCCGGTCCGCGCTGTCTTCCTATCTAGGGTTGATGACCGCATCCCCTTCTGATCGCCGCCATTTCCTGTCGCTGGTAGGGCTGGGCGCCCTGGGCGTGGGGCTGTCCGCCTGTGGGCGTCAGGCCGAGGCGGCGGAGCGTTTCCCGGTCATGATGAGCGATGCCGCGTGGAAGCAGAAGCTCGGCCCGGCGGCCTATAACGTCCTGCGGCGCGAGGGGACCGAGCGGCCCTATAGCAGCCCGCTCAATGACGAGCATCGCAGCGGCGTCTTTTCCTGCAAGGGGTGCGCGCAGCCGCTCTTCTCGTCGAAGACCAAGTTCGAGAGCGGCACCGGCTGGCCGAGCTTCTGGGCGCCCTTGCCGCGTGCGGTGGCGACGGAATCGGATCGGTCGCTGATGATGGAGCGGGTCGAGGTGCATTGCAGCCGTTGTGGCGGGCATCTGGGCCATGTCTTCGACGACGGGCCGAAGCCGACGGGCAAGCGCTACTGCATGAACGGCGTGGCGATGACGTTCCGGGCGGGGTGAGGGTTTCCCTTGGCCTTCGATTAGGTTCAGGCTGAACGGAGGTTTTGGAGATTTGTCTTGGCGAGGGCGGGGGCAGGGCGTTCCGCCACGCTCCACCACGACCGTTCACATTGAGCGAAGTCGAAGCGCAAGTCCCGCGCGACGGGGCTTTCCCGACCTTGCCGGGAGAAATCCGAAACTTACTGGATCGGTGCGGCGAAGGTCAGGATACCCGAAACCCGGCCGCTGTCGCGCGAGGCGATCTGGGTGGCGGGCAGGTCGGCGACGCCGCTCTTGTGACCCGAATAGATGAAGCCCTTGGTCGGATAGGCCGAGGTGCCCAGGCCGCCATTGGGGCCGTACCAGACCTTGACCATCGACCAGTCGTTGTTCGGGGAGACGTCGACGGCGCGGACATCGCGCTCGATGCCGCCGCGGCGCGACCAGTTGGCATGGGTCAGGAGGACTTCGCGGTCGCTGACGACCTTGCTGACCATCGCGACATGGCCGACGCGCATCCGGCTGGTGGACTCGAAAGCGAGGACCGAACCCTGTTCCGGGGTGTGGCCGCGCTGGTAGCGGCCCTCGGCCTGGCTCCACCAGGTGTTGGCGTTGCCGTGAAGATCGATGCCCGAGATTTCACGGGCATAGGGGGCGCACTGCCAGAACTGCGCGGCAGCGGGGGTGGCCATCATCAGGCCGCACGTTGCCATCAGCGCGAATCGCACTGCGAATGCCTTGAATTTCACTGGACCCCCCGGTCGGAATGTCGGTGTGAGTGTCGATTAACCGGGGCTAAACATATTGGAAAGCGCCGCCGGAACCATATCCGGTGAACGGTGTTCCGGCGGCGATGACCTGAAAAAATGGCGGCGAAACGAAAATTTCGTTCCTCGTTTCGCCGCTCAGGCGGCTCGGCTTATCGTCCGAGCAGGCGATCCACCGTCACCTGCGTTACCGCGTGATAGCCGGAACGCGCCTTGTCATAGATTCGCTTGGCCAGCGCCTGGCCCCATTCGCCTTGTCCCTGAAGCTGCTGGAACAGCGGTGCGACGAACTTGCGGCGGCCTTGCGCGGTCAGGAACTGCTCGGCCGACGCCTCGGCGGGCGGATAGCGGTTGGCGAGCGCCAGACGGAGCCAGGCGAAGCGGATCTCGCTATTGCCCGTCTCGTTCCAGTGGAACCGCCCGTCGAGCGCGGCGAGGCGTTCGGCGGACAGCTGGCGCGGCAGCTGGTCGAGGAAGCGGACATATTCCTGCGTCGTCACCTTGTCGGGCACGGCCGAGACGGGGCCACCGGCGGCGAACGCCTTGGCGGCGGCGTCGATCGCGGGGAAGGCGTCGGAGCGGACATGGACCGCATTGGCGGGAATGCCCGGCTGATAGACCCATTGGTCGACGCCGATCTTCGCATCCTCGCCGGGCTTGAGCAGGTTCTGGCGCAGGTCCGCCAGGAACCCGGCGCTGGTCTGCGGCTGGAAAGCGTGGCGATCGAAATAGCCCCGCAGATACGCGTCCCAGCGCGTCCGGCCGACGACCGATTCGATGGTGCGCAGGAAGGTCGCACCCTTGTCATAGGCGATCTGGGTCATGCCGTCGTCGGGATCGCGCTTGGCGTCGAGGTCGAGGTGCAGCTTGGTGTCGGGCGACTGCGGACCACCGGCTTCCTTCACCGCATTCTGCATGTCGGTCCAGGCCAAGTCGGCCTCCATGGCGGCGCGGCGCTTGCCGTACATCGACTCCATGATCCGGTTCTCGAAATAGCTGGTGAAGCCTTCGTTCAGCCAGAAATCGTCCCAGGTGGCGTTGGTGACGAGATTGCCCGACCAGCTATGCGCCAGCTCGTGCGCGATCAGGCTGACCAGACTCCGGTCGCCCGCCAGCACGGTCGGCGTCGCGAAGGTCAGCATGGGGTTCTCCATGCCGCCGAACGGGAAGCTGGGCGGCAGGACCAGCACGTCGTAGCGCCCCCAGCGATAGGGACCGTATAGCCCCTCGGCAGCGGTGACGAACTTGTCGAGACCGGCAAACTCCCAGGCCGATTTGTCGAGCATCGCAGGCTCGGTCCAGATGCCGGTATGGGCACTGAGCGGCTTGAACTTCAGGTCGCCGATGGCGACCGCGATCAGATAGGGGGCGACCGGCTTGTCCATGCGATAGCTGGCGGTGTGGCGGCCGTCATGGCACGGCGTCTCGCCGGTCCGCTCGCCGCTCATCACGACGGTCAGCGCGCAGGGGGCGTTAACCGTGGCGTCCCAGGTCTGGCGGATGCCGGGCGAATCCTGGGTCGGAATCCAGCTGCGGTTGAGGATCGCCTCACCCTGGCTGAACAGATAGGGCTGCTTCTTGCCCGCCGTCTGTTCGGGCGACAGCCATTGCAGCGCCTTGGCACCGGGCGCGGAGGCATAGGCGATCTTGACGGTGCGATTGCCGTTCAGCGTGATGGTCAGCGGCGCGCCATGCACCTTGTCGGCCGCGCCGACCGTATAGGGCAGGGGGCGGTTCTGCGCGTCGGTCACGGTGACGATGCGCAGGCCGTTGTCATCGACGACCAGCTGCCTGGCGTCCGGTTTGGCATCGACCGACAGGGTCGCGATCCCGCGCATCACATGGGTGTCGAAATCGGCATAGAGGTTCAGCGAGACATGGGTGACCCGCGCCTCCAGCGGCTGCGCATAGCTGTGGACGTCGCGCGCATCGGCGCTGGTCAGGACAGGCGCGACAGCGGGCGCGGGGGCGGAGGATTGGGCGGCGAGCAGCATCGCCAGGGCGGCCAGGGACATGGGCACTCCGAATGGGACAGGATGATTGCACCATAGCCGGATTGCCGATGAATGGGAGGGCTCTGGACGTCGTGAGCCCGCATAGCCAGTTAGGAGGGCATGGACGAATTGACGCTGGCCGTGGTCGGAATAGACTTTCCCAATCAGGACAAGGCCCGGAGCAACCGGCGGTTCGAGCTGCTTGCCTCGGCCATCGGCGATCCGGTGAGCCTGTGCCCCGAGCCGCGCAATCGGCATGATCCCCATGCCATCGCGGTGTTCAGCGCCCGCGATGTCCAGGTCGGCTATCTCTCCGCCGAGCGGGCGCCGCTGATCGGCGCGCGGATGCGGCGCGGGGAGGAGGTGCAGGCGGTATATCAGGGCCTGAAAGGCTCGGTGGCCTATATCCGGGTGCGTTTCGGCGGCGATATGCCGACCGTCCCCCGTGCGGCCGAGCCTTTGCCGGAGAGGGGTGAGGATGACGTCTTCGCCGATCCCGACGGCCCCGAATGGGGGGCGTGACGCGGGCCACAAAAAAGGGAGCCGAAACCGGCTCCCTTTCCGTCCGCCTGAGCGGTGATGGTCCGGGCGGGGTCGCCCCCGCCCGCGACGATCAGTTGCTGTCCGCGTTGTCGTCCTTGACGACCGCGACAACGCCGATGGCGACGACGCCAGCAGCGATGATGGCAGCCAGGATGCCAGCGCCGGCCAGCTTGTTGCCCTTGGCGGTCGGAGCCGAAGCGCGAACCGACTTCGAAACCGACAGGCTGGCAGCCGGGTTGGTCGGCGCAGCGGCGACCGGAGCAGCAACCAGAGCCGTGGCGGCGACAGCAGACAGGAACTTCATCATAATTAATCTCCCATGGCGAACGACCGCCAAGACGCGGTGGTGTTCATCGTCCCGATAGCGCAAAAGCATGGCCGCGTAAATTTGTTCCCGCACTGCATCATTTTTTAGGTGCGGGCGTGGAACAAATGTCGCAGTTGCCGGTAAGGACGCGATCGTTTCTGTGCCCGAATGATCGGGATCAGCGGCGAATGGCGGCCGTTGCCAGTCCGGCGAATATCAATGCTCCGCCGCCTGCCCGCTGTGCCCAGGCTTGCGCTCGGGGCGAGCGCAACAGTCCGCCCGCGCTCGACGCGGCCCAGGCATAGCAGCCGTCGGTCAGCGCCAGCACCAGTACGAACGTCACCACCAAGATCCCGGCCTGGGACCAATAGGGGCGATGGGGATCGATGAACTGCGGCGCGAAGGCGACGAGGAACAGGATCGTCTTGGGATGGAAGGTGCCGACGCCCAGATTGCCCAGAAAGGCGGCGCGCGGCGAAATCAGGCGCGGGCGAATTGCCACCGCATCGGCGTTTCGCGCGCGCCAGAGCCCCATGGCGCCGATGGCGATCAGATAGGCCGCACCTGCCCATTTCAGCAGCCCGAACAGGAAGGACGAGGCCGCCAGCACCGCCCCCATGCCCAGCAGGCTGGCCGTCGAGGCGGCCAGATTGCCGAGCATCAGTCCCGCCACGGAGGCAAAGGCGGTCCGCCGTCCCGATCCGATTGCATAGCCCAGGATCGCCGCGACACCGGGGCCGGGAATCAGCCCGATGACCAGGGTCGCCGCGACAAAGGCGAACCACAGGTCGGGGCGCATCAGCGTCCGCCGTCGCGCCGGGTCAGCGCCGCGACGCAGCTCGCCCGGTCGATCGAACTGCCATCGGGCTCGCGCGCGTCCAGATAGGTGACGCGCGGCTCGGCCCCGTCCTTGGGATAGAGATAGGCGTCGAGGACGCAGAAGCTGCCCTGGAACTGCAGCTTGCGCGCCGTGCCTTCGCGAACATCGGCATCAGGCGTGCCGAACAATTTTGTCAGCCCGGCGGCATCCTGTCCGATGACCCGCTCCAGCCCGACACTGGTATAGGGCACGGGGACCGGGGCCATGCCGCCGCTTCGTACCGGTGCGGCGGTCTGCGGCACCGTACACCCCGCCAGCAATGTCAGGCCCAGCAGCGGCAGTGCGATAAGGCGGGTCACGCCTGTCTCCTGTGAAAGAAATGGGTCGCCATGCTCGCCCCCAGCACGGGTGCCAGCAGATTGAGTCCCGGAACCACGAACAGGGTGGCGACGGCAAGCCCCAGCAGGAAGCGCGCAGGCCCGGTCGCCTTGCGCCAGCGACGCATGGCGGCGCGGTCCATGTGCCGCGCCGCCACCATGTCGCCCAGGTCGCGCGACAGCAGCCAGCCATTGACCAGCAGGAACGCTGCCGCCGTCCCGACGCCGGTCACGAGCAGCACGATGTACACGGGCAGCAGGATCAGGTTCACCGCAATGACGCGCGCGGCGGAGCCCAGCCCCATGGCGGTGCCGCGCGCGAACGAAACCGGCCGGCCGCTGGCCAGCGCGTGCGGATAATGGCGGGCCTCGACCGCCGCGACGATATCGTCGGCGAACACGCCCACCACGGCCACCGCGACCGCGCGAAAGGCCAGCCACAGCGCCAGCAACTCGACGACCAGGGTGAAGGCGGCCGACCATCCGTCCGCCTGGGCGCCCAGCCATCCGGTCAGCGCCGCGCGCATGGCGAACCACAAGGCGACACCGGCCAGCGCGAAGATCGCCAGCGTCACGGCCAGCGAACGGATCAGCACCCGGCGGATCGCCGGATCGCCCAGCTGGGCGAACGACAGGAAAAAGGCGCGGACCATGGTTCTTCGATGGCGCGGGCGGGACGTGCAAGTCAATGGCGTGCGGGGCCGCGCGGCGGCTCCCTTGCACAGGGTTAGACGGCTGACTAGGGCGGCGACATCACAGCTTGTTTCCCGGAGTCCGTACCTTGACCAACCCCACCTACGACGTGGTGGCGATCGGCAATGCCATCGTCGACATTCTCAGCCCGGCCGAAGACGATTTCATCGCCGAGAACGGCATGACCAAGGGCGCGATGCAGCTCGTCTTCTCGACCGAGGAGGCTGATGCGCTCTATGCCAAGATGGGTCCCGGACGCGAGATTTCGGGCGGATCGGCCGCCAACACGCTGGCGGGCATGGCCGCGCTCGGCGGCAGGACCGCGTTCATCGGCCAGGTCGCCGACGATCAGCTGGGCGAGGTGTTCAGCCACGACATCCGTGCGGCGGGCGTCAAGTTCGACACGCCGGTGCGTCCCGGCCAGCCGACCACCGCGCGCTGCATGATCTTCGTCAGCCCCGATGGCCAGCGCACGATGAACACCTTCCTCGGCGCATCACACTATCTGCCCGCTGAAGCGCTCGACAAGGCGCTGATCGCCGATGCGGCCTATCTGTATATCGAGGGCTATCTGTGGGACCCCGAAGAGCCGCGCGCCGCGATGCGTGCCGCCATCGACGTCGCGCGTGAGGCCGGGCGCAAGATCGCCTTCACTGCCTCGGCCGAGTTCGTGATCGACCGCCACCGGGCCGATTTCCACGCGCTGATCGACGGCGGCATGATCGACGTGATCTTCGCCAACGAGACCGAGATCGTCGCGCTGACCGAGACGGCGGATGTCGAGGCGGCGATCGCTTTCCTGAAGGGGAAGGTCGAGACGCTGGTCGTCACGCTCGCCGAAAAGGGCGCGCTGGCGCAGCGCGGGGACGAGCGTGTCACCGTTCCGGCGCATCCGGTCGACAAGGTCGTCGACACGACGGGCGCGGGTGACCTGTTCGCGGCGGGCTTCCTCTACGGCCAGACGAACGGCCATGACCTGAAGGCCTCGCTGACGCTGGGCGCGGCCTGCGCGGCCGAGATCATCAGCCATTTCGGCGCCCGGCCCCAGGTCGACCTGAAGGCCCTGGCCGCCAGCCTGTAAGGCTCGGCGATCAAGGCCAAATAAAAAGGCCCGGAGGAACGATCCTCCGGGCCTTTTTCGTGTCTGCGCGAAAGCCGGTCAGCGATCGAGCGGCTTGGCGATTTCCGGCTGCATCGCGGGATCGTCCACCACGTCCAGCATGCCGCGACCGACATGGCTGCGCTTGCGGCTGTAGAGGAAGTAGATCGCCAGGCCGATCGCGCCCCAGCCCGGCAGGACCAGGATCGCGACCAGCGGCAGCGAGAAATACAGATACGCGCAGCCGAGCATCGCGGCGGGCGCGACGATGAACACGGCGGGCGTGCGGAACGGACGCTTGCGGGTCGGGTCGGTCTTGCGCAGCACCATCACCGACAGCGCCACCATGAAGAACGCGAACAGCGTGCCCGAGTTGGAATAGTCCGCCAGCTTGCCGACCGGCAGGAAGGCCGAGGCCAGGGTGGCCGCAATGCCGGTCACGATCGTCACGACGTGCGGCGTGCGATAGCGCGGATGCACCGAGGCCAGCTTTTCGGGCAACAGGCCGTCACGCGCCATGGTGAAGAACACGCGGGTCTGGCCGAACATCATCATGAGCACGACCGAGGGCAGCGCCAGCGTGGCGGCGAGGCCGATCAGGTTGCCGATCTTTTCCCAGCCGATGGTGCGCAGGACATGCGCCAGCGCTTCGCGCGAGCAGGACAGCGGCTCGGTCGCGCCGCTGGCGACGATCGCCTTGCACTGCGCGGCCAGTTCCGACGTACCGGGCGACAGCACGACACCGGCGGCGTCGCGCACCGGCTGCGCGCCCAGCGGCGAGCCGATCGCGCCCGCCGATACCAGCAGGTAGAAGACGGTGCAGAACAGCAGCGACGCGATCAGGCCGATCGGCACGTTGCGCTGCGGGTTCTTGGTCTCCTCGGCGGCGGTCGACACCGCGTCGAAGCCGACATAGGCGAAGAAGATCGACGCCGCGGCCCCCGCCACGCCGGTGAAGCCGGTCGGCATGAACGGCTCGAAATGCGCGCCGTTGATCACCGGCACCGACAGCGCGATGAACAGGGTCAGCGCGGCGACCTTGATCGTGACCAGGATGGCGTTGAAGCGCGCGCTCTCGGTGGTGCCGATGACCAGCAGCCAGGTGACGAGCAGCGAGATGACGACGGCGGGCAGGTTGATGTAACCGCCCGAGGAGGGGCCGTTGACCCACTCCATCGGTATGTCGATGCCCAGCAGGTTGCGGATCTGCCCCACGACATAACCCGACCAGCCGACCGCGACGGCCGACGCGCCGACCGCATATTCCAGGATCAGCGCCCAGCCGACCATCCAGGCGAGCAGCTCGCCCATGACCGCATAGGTATAGGTATAGGCCGAGCCCGCGACGGGGACCATCGAGGCCAGCTCGGAATAGCAGAGTGCGGCCACCGCGCAGACGAAACCGGCCAGCACGAACGACAGCATCATCCCCGGCCCCGCCTTTTGCGCGGCTTCGGAGGTGAGAACGAAGATACCCGTACCGATGACGGCGCCGATACCCAGCATGGTGAGCTGGAACGCGCCTAGCGATCGTTGCAGCCCCTTCTTCTCGGCGGTCGCCAAAATGGCGTCCAGAGGCTTAACGCGCCCGAAAATCATGAATGTCCAATCCCCCCGAGGGAAGGGCGACCCCGACATGGGACACGCCCGGCGTTTGGTGAATGATCCGGGAAGTTAGCTGCAATTTTATTACGCGCAATCCCTAAGGTGCGCGGGATGCGGTCAGGGGAGGAGAAAGGGGCTTCTTCAAGCCCCTCCCGCAGGCGGGAGGGGTTTGGGGAGGGCAGGGTGTCTCACCGAGAATATCGCCCGTGACGTTTCCCTCCCCCATCCCCTCCCGTCTGCGGGAGGGGCGTGGCAAGCCGTTAGGTCAGCGTGCCAGCATCGGCCCGAGGGGCTTGCCCGCCAGGATATGGACATGGAGATGCGGCACTTCCTGCCCCGCATCTGCGCCGATATTCGCCAGCAGCCGGTATCCGGGCTCGACCGCGCCCGCCTCACGCGCGACATGGCCGACGGCGCGGACGAAACCGGCGATCTCCGCTTCGCTGGCGCGGGCCGAGAAATCGTCCCACGAGACATAGGAGCCGCGTGGGATCACCAGGATATGGGTCGGCGCGTGCGGCGCGATGTCGTGGAAGGCGACCGCCCATTCATCCTCATAGACGCGGCTGGACGGAATTTCGTCGCGCAGGATCCTGGCGAACACATTCTGGTCGTCATAGGGCAGGGTGGCGTCGATCGGCATCGTCAGTCTCCGTCCGGTTCAGCTGGCGCGCGCCGCCTTTTCGTCATGACCCGACACGCCCTCGCGCCGTGCCAGTTCGGCGCGGACGTCGTCCAGCGTGTGGCCGGTATCGGCCAGCAGGACGATCAGGTGGAACATCAGGTCGGCCGCCTCGGACACGATCTTGTCGGGCTGGACCATGGCGGCGATGACGGTCTCGACCGCTTCCTCGCCCAGCTTCTGCGCGATCTTGGGCCGCCCCTTGGCGAACAGGCTGGCGGCATAGGAGGTGGCGGCATCGCCCGCTTCCCGGCGCGCGCGGATCGTGGTTTCGAGGCGGTCGAACATGTCCATGGCCGCGTGGGTGGCGCGACGAAGCCCTTACGTCAATCCTTGCGATTGCGGCGGCGCATCAGGTGACGAAGCAGCCAGACCGCGCCGATCGCAAAGACGAACAGGCCGATGTCCGACCATTCGGGGTGACTGCGCGGCTGGGGCGGACCGCTATGGGCGGTGGCGGCGGTCAGGATGGCGAGCGGCATGGGGGACGTTTTAGCAGCGTGTCGGGCGGTGGTCATCCGGGTGATTTCGTTCGCGCGAACCGGCACCCCCGCCGCCGCGAGCGCGCGGTGCGCATCCGCGATCGACGCATCGCCGAAATGGAAGATCGACGCCGCCAGCACCGCCGAGGCATGGCCGTCGCGCACCCCCGCGACCAGATCGTCCAGCCCGCCGACGCCACCGCTGGCCACCACCGGCACACTGGTCCGGTCGGCGATGGTGCGGATCAGCTCGAGGTCGTAACCGCCCCGCGTGCCGTCCCGATCCATAGAGGTGACGAGCAGCTCGCCGGCACCCAGCTCCGCGAGCCGCAGCGCGTGCTCGACCGCATCGATCCCGGTCGCGCGCCGTCCGCCATGGGTGAAGACTTCCCACCCATCCGCCGTCCGCCGCGCGTCCACGCTGGCGACACAGCATTGGCTGCCGAATCGCTCGGCGATGTCGGAGACGACTTCCGGGCGGCTGACGGCGGCGGAGTTGACCGCCACCTTGTCCGCCCCCGCCAGCAGGAGCGCGCGCGCGTCCTCCGCCGTCCGCACACCGCCACCCACGGTCAGCGGCATGAAGCACACCGCCGCCGTCCGCCGCACCACGTCCAATATGGTGCCGCGCGCCTCATGGCTGGCGGTGATGTCGAGGAAGCACAGCTCGTCCGCGCCCGCCGCGTCATAGGCGCGCGCCTGCTCGACCGGATCGCCCGCGTCGATCAGGTCGACGAAGTTGACGCCCTTGACCACGCGGCCACCCGCGACGTCGAGACAGGGGATGACGCGCGCGCGGACGGTCATGCGGCCGCCGCCACCGACAGCGCCGCCGCCAGATCGAGCCGCCCGTCATACAGCGCGCGGCCGGTGATGACGCCTTCCACGCCGTCCTGATGATGGACCGCCAGCATATGAATGTCGCTGATCCCCGCCACGCCGCCGCTGGCGATCACCGGAATCCGCACCGCACGCGCCAGATCGACCGTCGCGGGCACGTTGCAGCCCTTGAGCATCCCGTCACGACCCACATCGGTGAACAGCAGCGCGGCGACGCCCGCATCCTCGAACCGGCGGGCGAGATCCTCGACCGAGACGGTCGACACATCGGCCCAGCCGCGCGTCGCGACCATGCCGTTCTTGGCATCGACCGCGACGACGATCCCGCCCGGATAGGCCTTGGCCATGTCGCGCACGAAATCGGGATTCTCCAGCGCGGCCGTGCCGATCACCACGCGCGACACGCCCAGGTCGAACCAGCGCTCGACATTTTCGGGATTGCGGATGCCGCCGCCCAGCTGGACATGGCCGGGAAACGCTTTGACGATGGCCTGCACGGCCTCGCCATTGACCGACTCGCCTGCGAACGCACCGTCCAGGTCGACGACGTGCAGATGCTGCGCGCCTGCCTCGGCAAAGAGCATCGCCTGATGGGTAGGATCGTCGCCGTACACGGTCGCACGGTCCATATCGCCTTCGGCGAGGCGCACGACCTGGCCGCCCTTCAGGTCGATGGCGGGGAAGACGATCAAGCTCACGGATGCCACTCCAGGAAACGGGTGAGGAAGGAGAGGCCATAACGCTGGCTCTTCTCGGGATGGAATTGCGCGCCTACCACCGTGTCGCGGCCGATCGCGGCGGTGACCGGACCGTCATGGTCGGTCGTCGCCAGCACATGCGCACCAGTAAAGGCATAGCTGTGCAGGAAATAGGCCTCGCCCGGCACGATCAGCGGATGGTCACCGACGGGCCGGACATCGTTCCAGCCCATATGCGGCACCTTGGCCGAAGGATCGCTGGGCGCGAGGCGCGTCACGCGGCCAGGAATCCAGCCCAGCCCGCGATGCTCGCCCATTTCTTCCCCGGTGTCGGCGAGCAGCTGCATCCCGACGCAAATGCCCAGGAACGGCCGCGCGCGGGTGAGGGCGGCATCACGCAACGCCTCTTCCAGCCCGTCAACGGCACGCAGATTCGCCGCGCACGCCCCGAACGCGCCGACGCCCGGCAGGACGATCCGGTCGGCTTGCGCGATCACATCCGGGTCGGCGGTGATGACGACATCGCTCGCCCCCGCCGCCCGCAGCGCATTCTCGACCGAGTGGAGATTGCCCGATTCGATGTCGATCAGCGCCAGCGTCACAACATGCCCTTGGTCGAGGGAATGGCGTCCGCCTTGCGCGGGTCGATCTCCACCGCCATGCGCAGCGCGCGGGCCAGGCCCTTGAAGATGCTCTCGGCGATGTGATGATTGTTATGGCCGTGCAGCAGTTCGACGTGCAGCGTGATGCCCGCTTCCTGCGCGAAGCTGTGGAACCAGTGTTCGATCATCTCGGTCTGGAGCGTGCCCAGCATCGGATTGGTGAACGGCACCTTCCACACCAGCCAGGGACGGCCCGAAATGTCGAGCGCGGTGCGGGTCAGCACCTCGTCCATCGGCGACAGCGCCTCGCCGTAACGACGGATGCCGCGCTTGTCGCCCAGCGCCTTGGAAAAGGCCTGTCCGATCGCCAGCGCGCTGTCCTCGGTGGTGTGATGGCCGTCGATATGCAGGTCGCCCTCGACCTTCACGGACAGGTCGATCAGCGAATGCCGCGACAGCTGGTCGAGCATATGGTCGAGAAACCCGATGCCGGTGGCGTTCTGATAGACGCCGGTGCCGTCGAGATTGACGGCGACGTCGATGACGGTTTCCGCGGTGGCGCGGTGGACGGTGGCGGTGCGCATGGCCTCCCCATAAACACCTATCCGTCCCATGCAATCTTGACCCGCGATCAAAGGCCGCTAGTCCATGGCGCATGACCGAAGGATTGCCCGACAGCCTCATCCCCTATGACGACATCGTGCAGGAGGCCCTGCGCGCCGTGGTGGGGCGTGTGCTCGGCCCGGTGGCGGAGACGGGGCACCTGCCCGGCACGCACCATTTCTACATCACCTTCAAGACGCAGGCGCCGGGTGTCGACATCCCGCAGCGGCTGGTCGAGCGATTCCCGGACGAGATGACCATCGTCCTGCAGAATCGCTTCTGGGACCTGACGGTGGACGAGAATCGCTTCTCGGTCGGCCTCAGCTTCAACCAGGTGCCGTCGAAGCTGGTGATTCCCTATTCGGCGATCACCCGCTTCCAGGACCCGGAGGTCCAGTTCGAGCTGGGCTTCCATGTCGCCGACGATCCCCAGAGCGATCCCGATCCGCATGGCTCGGCCGAGAATGACGAACCCGTCGCCAAGCCGGTCGAGGACGGCAGCAACGTCGTCGCGGTGGATTTCAAGCGGAAGAAGTAAGGGGCGCTTAATTCCTCCCCTGCAAGGGGAGGTGGCAGGGCGAAGCCCTGACGGAGGGGGGCTTCCACGTAGGGCATTCCTTGCGGCACGCCCCCTCCACCACCGCTTCGCGGCGGTCCCCCTCCCCGTGCCGGGGAGGATCATTCCTCCCCGCGCAGGGCCTTCAGGAAGAAGGCATATTGCCGGCGCATGGCATAGGCGACCGGCCCGGTGCTGCGCCCCGCCGTATGCTCGCCGCCGGGGATGACCAGCAGGTCGAAGTCCTTGTCCGCCTTGATGAGCGCATCGACGACCTGGGTCGTGCTGGCGGGATCGACGTTGGAATCCTGTTCGCCGACGACCAGCATCAGCTTGCCCCGTAGCTGATTCGCATGGACCACGCCGGAGGCGTCGAGATAGCTCCGGTCGACCGGATAGCCGAGCCACTGTTCGTTCCAGTCGATCTTGTCCATCCGGTTGTCGAAACACCCGGCATAGGCGACCCCGGCCTTATAGAATTCGGGGTGGAAGAGCAGCGCATTGAGCGTGCTCTGCCCGCCCGCCGATCCGCCATAGATGCCGACGCGGGAGAGATCGACGCCGGGGTCCTTGGCCGCCAGCGCCTTCATCCAGGCGATTCGGTCGGGAAAGCCGCTGTCCGCCAGATTTTTCCAGGCGACATCGTGGAACGCCTTGGAGCGGTTGGCCGTGCCCATTCCATCGATCATCACGACGACGAAACCGAGATCGGCGAGCTGCTGCATCCCCATGACCTTGTCGCCGCCGGAGAATCCGCCGAACGGCCAGAAGGCCTTGGGCACGAAACTGTCATGCGGCCCGGCATAGATATTCTCGATGACCGGATAGCGCTTGGCGGGATCGTAATCGCGCGGACGGACGACCAGGCCGTAGATATCGGTCTTGCCGTCGCGGCCCTTGGCGGTGAAGCGTTCGGGCGAGCGGAATCCGGCGGCGGTCAGCGCGGCGATGTCGCCCTTTTCCAGCGTCTGGATCAGGCGACCGTCGCGCGCATCGTGCAACTCCATCGTCTCGGGCAGGTCGGTACGCGAATAGACGTCTACATAGGTCGTCATGTCGGGGGCGAAGCGGACCTCGTGAGTCGCATTCTCCTGCGTCAGCCGGGTCAGGTTGCGGCCGTCGAAGTCGACCCGGAACCATTGCTTGTAATAGGGATCTTCGCCCGGCACGAAGCCGTTGGCCGAGAACCAGATCTGCCGCTTCTCGTCATCGACCTTGGCAATGTCGCGGACCAGCCAATTGCCCTTGGTGATCTGGCGAACCACCCGGCCGGTCGCGCCGTCGATCAGATAGAGATGCCGCCAGCCGTCGCGCTCCGACGCCCAGAGGATTTCGCGGCCCAGCCCCTTCACGTCATGCGACCAGATACGGTCGCGAAAGACGAAGGTCTTGGCCGTCTCGGTGACGGCGGCGTGCGCCCGGCCGGTATCGGCATCGACCGCGATGATCTTCGCCTCGCCGAAGCCGCGCTTCAGGTCGTCGAAGGCGAAGCTCTTGCCGTCGGCGCGCCATTCGGGCGCGGACAGGGTATAGGCATTCGCGAACAGGCTGGGGTCGATCTCCGTGCGCTTACCATCCGAAACGCGGAACAGCACGGGCGCTTCCTGGTCCACCGCATCGCCGGGCTTGGGATAGAGTTGCTGGACGACTTGCGGTTGGACCTTGCCCGGCGGTGCGGCGAGGACGCGGGTGACCATGCGGGCATAGCCGGGGCGGACGCGCTGGAGCGCGATATGCTGGCCGTCGGGGCTCCAGGCGATGGTTTCGGGATCGTAGAAATTGGCGGGGCTGCCGTCTTGGGCACGCCAGACTTCCTTGCCGCCATTCGCTGCCCGCACGACCAGATTGTCGTCGAGGACCAGCGCCTCCAGCCTGCCGTCGGGTGACGGGCGGGGGTGGTTGTCGGCAGGAACCCGCAGGTCGCGCACCACCCCGAAGCCGCGCGGGCGGCCGGGGTTCTCAGGCGGGACGATGCGGCACGCCGGTCGCGCGAGGACGCAGGCATAGGTGACGCCGTCCTCGTAACCGATGGTGAAGCGGATCGCCGAACGGTCGGGCGTGTAGCTGAAATGCTCGAAGGGCAGGCGGAGCGGCTCGATCGGCTTGCCCATGACCTTCGTCAGCGCCGGTGCGAGCGCGGCGGCGTCGAAGGCGGGGGCCTTGGCACGGGTAGCGGCGTCCACATCGACAAATGCGAAGCCGCCCGCCACCGTTTTGCGATAATGGAAATGCCGCCCGTCCGCGTCCCACTCGGCGGGCGAGGCGATGTCGCGGGTCAGCCATTGCCACTGGTCCCGAAGCGCCAGCGACTTGGCGATCCGGTCGGGCACGGTCTGCGCCGCGAGCGGCGTGGTGGTCAGCAGCAGGGCAAGCGAGACAAGACGCTTCAACGGGCGGCTCCGATAGTGAAGCTATAGGTCAGCGGCTGGAGCGCGATGCGATAGGGCATATGCGCGCGGCCATCGAGGTTCCAGCCGGTATCGCCGCCGACCCCGACCTGGGCGGCATCGATCAGCAGCGTACCGTCGCCATGCGGGCGGATATCCGAGCTGTGCGCCTGAGCGGGCGGCTTCATCGCGAGGTCGCTGTACGGGAAGGGCAGGGCATTGACCGACAGCGGCTGCGCGCCCGTGACGCGAAGGCCCGTGCCGGTGCCGGTCAGCTGGATCCAGCGCACATCGGTCTTGTTGCCGCTCTCCTGCGGGCGGGCATAGTCGTGATACTGATCCGCCAGCTTGCCGTCCCAGTGTGCGATCATCGCGCCCGTCTTGCGGTCGGCATAGCTTTCCCACGGGCCGCGCCCGAACCAGCTGACCTGCGTGAATTGCTGCCCCGGCGTGGCGAAGGCGAGACCGACGCGCAACGGATCGGGCAGCGTCATGCGCAGCGGCGTGAAGCGCACCGTCGCGGTCGCCGCGCCGTCGGGCGCCATGGTCCAGCGGGTCTGCATCTTCACCGATCCGACGCCCATGTCGTGATCGACGATGATGGCATTGCCCTCCTGCCGGATGGCGTCGAGGCGGCGATGGTCGGAGAAATATTGCCACATGGCATGGCTCTTGGGCACGCCCGCGCCCACGTCATTGTCGGTCGGGGCGCGATAGAAATTGGGCGCGCCGCCGGTCAGCAGCGTCCTGCTATCCCGCGCATAGCGGCGGACGAGGCCGGTCGTCCGGTCGATCTCCAGCACCGCATTGCCCGCTTTCAGCGTCAGCGCATCGGCGCTTTCCTCCGGCGCGACCGATCCGGCGGGGACGGCGGCGAAGGTCGGAGCGGACAGCGCGAACTGCTCCCAGCCGATGACCTGGCCCGCGGGCAGCGGCGGGATCGCGCCCGCCCTGGTCCGCGCGCGCAGGATCAGCGAGCGCTCGGCACTGGCGTCCTTGGCGGGCGGCAGGGTGAAGGACAGCGGCGCGGTCTGCCCCGGTGCGACCGAGGGCGTCGCGATGCTCCCCTTCGCCGTCTCGACGCCATTCTCCAGCACGGTCCAGTCCAGCGTGAAGCGCGACAGGTCGATATGGTCGTGGCGATTGACCACCTGCCAGCCGCCGCCCGCATGGTTGAAGGTGATCGGCGACTGGACATGCGCCATCTCATAAAATTCGGGATCGGGGGTGCGGTCGGACTGGATCACCCCGTCGCCGACCGGGCTGTCGTCGCCGTGCAGCCCGGCGTCCTTGGGATCGGGATCATAGTCCAGGCCCTGGCCCCAATATTGGCGACCCGCCTTGTCCTTCAGGATCATCGTCTGGTCAACCCAGTCCCAGACGAAGCCGCCCTGCAATTTCGGGTACTTGCGGAAGGTGTCCCAATAGCCCTGGAAGTCGCCCAGGCTGTTGCCCATCGAATGGGCATATTCGCACAGGATCAGCGGCTGGGTGAATTCGGGCCGCTGGGCATAGTCGGCCAGCTTTTCGACATCGTCATACATGGGCGCGAAGATATCGACGTAGGAGTTGGTCGGATGCCGCCACCCGCTCATGCTGTAGCCCAGGAAGTTGATGAGCCGCGTCTTGTCATGGTCACGGACCCATTTGGCAGCCGCCTCGAAATTGGGGCCGACGCCGCTTTCATTGCCCAGCGACCAGAAGATGACCGAGGGGTGGTTGCGGTCGCGCTCGACCATGCGCTGCACCCGGTCGAGATGCGCGGCGGCCCATTCGGGCTTGTGGCCCAGATTCAGCGTGGGATCGCCCTTTTCCTGGGTGAGGCTGAGATAGCCGTGGCTCTCGATATTGGCCTCGTCCATCACGTACAGGCCATATTCGTCGGCCAGGTCGTACCAGCGCGGATCGTTGGGATAGTGCGAGGTGCGCACCGCGTTGATATTGGCGGCCTTCATCAGCTCGATGTCCTTGCGCATCGTCGCCTCGGACACGATGCGGAAGGTATGCGGGTCATGCTCGTGCCGGTTGACGCCGCGGATCATGATCCGCTTGCCGTTCACCCGCACCTCGCCCCCGGCGATCTCGACGGTGCGGAAGCCGATGCGGCGGCTGGTCGCCTCAATCAGCTTGCCCTTGGCATCGAGCAGTTCGACCAGCAGCGTGTAGAGGTTGGGGTCCTCGGCGCTCCACCTCTTCACGGCCGGAACCTCGGCGGTGATCGTCGCGACGGTGCCGGTCGGCGTCGCGGTGCGGGTCAGGACGGTGCGCTTGCCGTCGAGCAGGGTCGCGCGCACGGCCGTCGCCTGCGCCGCCCCCGCCAGATCGACCTGCGCCGACAGCGTGCCGTCGCGATAGTCACGGGTCAGCCCGGCATCGATGGTCAGGTCGCGGATATGCGTCTGCGGCGCGGCGTAGAGGCTGATCGACCGTTCGATCCCGTTGACCCGCCAGAAATCCTGATCCTCCAGATAGCTGCCGTCGGCATGGCGATAGAGTTCGATCGCGATGGTGTTCTTGCCCGGCTTGGCGGCGCGGCTGATGTCGAACTCGGTGGGGAGCTTGGAGTCCTCGGAATAGCCGATCTTCTGGCCGTTGACCCACAGATAATAGGCCGCGCCCGCCGCCCCGACGTTCAGCAGCAGCCGGCGCCCGGCGAAATGCGCAGGCACCGTGAAGTCGCGGCGATAGGAGGCGACCTCGTTCAGCCGATGCTCGATGAACGGCTCGTTGCGGGGAAAGGGATAGCCGCTGCCGACAAAGACCGGGCGGCTCAATCCCTGCGCCTGGAGGATGCCGGGCACCGCCACTTCGCGCCAGCTCGACACGTCGCGCGCCGGGTCCTCGAAGCCGACCGGCCGCGCCTCGGGATTGGGGGACATGTGGACCCGCCACATCCCGTCGAGCGACAGGTGGTAGCGCGACTTCGCCACGTCATCGGCCAGCGCGGCGGCGCGCGACTCGAACCCGGCGAAGGTCGTGTGCATCGGCTCATTGCCGATATGGTTGACGGCGGGGTTCTCCCAGTCGGGCCGGGCGGCGGCGGGTTGGTCAGGGGCCGTCTGGGCGGCGGCGGTGCCAGCCATCAGGACGGACATGCTCGCGCTCAGCCAAAGCCTGGTGCCTGTCTTCATCCTGTCCTCCCGATCCATATGGCGGCCAACGCTATATTATACGGAATACGAATGCAAAGTCCGGCAATCGCGTCTTGCCAATTATGATATAATGTATCAATGGGCGCTTATGGTCGACGACGCTTCCCTGTCCCGCAGCCATCATGGCGGATTTAGGCATATGGATGCGCTGGCCATCTCGGCCTCGACGCTATGCCTGATCCATTGCCTGGTCCTGCCGGTGCTGATCGCCTTTCTGCCCGCCATCGCCGAATGGGCCGATCTGGGGGAGGCATTCCATATCGTCATGCTGGCGCTGGCCGTGCCGCTCAGCGGGCTGACGCTGTTCGGCGGATGGCGGCGGCACCGGGTCGTCTTCCCGGTGATCGCGGGGGCGGTCGGCCTGATCCTGCTGATGCTCGGGCTCGTGTTCGAGGGGCAGGGGGCGGGAACCGCGCTGACTGTCGCGGGCGGGCTGGTGCTGGCCGTCGCGCATGTCGCCAATCTGCGCGCCACCAATCTGCATCGACTGATGACCCTGTAAAAAAGGACGTGTTGCCCATGTCGAAAGCCGTTGCCCGCGCCGTTGCGGCTGCGCTGATCGGAGTCGCCTGTACCGCCGTCATGGCCCAGCCGCGGGAAGGCGACGAGCCGTCCCATTATCTGCCCGCCACCGGCTTCGATTTGCTTGCCGTCCTGCCGCCCGCGCCCAGGCCGGACGATGCGCGCGGGAAGGCCGACCGGGCGATCTTTCGCCAGACCCGCCGGTTCGTCGGCTCGCCCCGCTGGACGATGGCGACCAATGACGTAAAGCTGGGCGAGGCCGATATGGCGCGCGATTTCTCCTGCGCGCTGGGGATCGCGCTGACCCCGCAGAACGCGCCCGCGACGATGCGGCTGATCGACGGCGCAGGGTCGGACACCGCACGCGGGTCGGGCATCGCCAAGAACCACTATAAGCGGCAGCGCCCCTATCTGATCGATCGCGGCCCGACCTGCCAACCGGCCAGCGAGTTGAAGGGCAGCTACGACTATCCCTCGGGCCACACCACGGCGGGCTGGACCTGGGCGATGCTGCTGGCCGAGATCGCGCCCGACCGCGCCGAGTCGATCCTGGCGCGGGGGCGGGCCTTTGGCGAAAGCCGGATCGTCTGCGGAGTCCACAATGCCAGCGCGGTCGAGGCGGGGCGGCTGTCGGCGACGGTGACGCTGACCGCCGTATCGCAGAACCCGGCCTTCCAGCACGACCTCGCCGCCGCACGGGCCGAAGTGGATGCGCTGCGCCGCAACCCGGCCACGCCGCGCCCCGATCCCGCCCTTTGCCAGCGTGAAGCCGCATTGGTCGCCCAGCCGATTTTCTGACCCCGCCCCTTGACCGCGACGCGCCGTTTCGCGCAGGCGCGCTGCGTTCAAGCAAAGCGACTGGCGGGAGAATGGAATGACCGAGGCACAGGACCGGATCGTCGCAGGGGTCGAACTGGGCGGTACGAAATCGATTGTGCTGATCGGGCGCGGGCGCGACATCCTGGTGTCGGAACGCCTGCCGACGACCACCCCCGCCGTCACCCTGGCCGCGCTGCGCCAGCGCCTGGCCGAATGGCACGAGCAGTATAAGCCCGAGGCGCTGGGCATCGGCAGCTTCGGCCCGATCGCGCTCGACAAGAGCGATGCGGATTATGGCCATATGCTCGCCACCCCGAAGCCCGGCTGGGCGGGCGCGGACGTGGCGGGTGCGCTGGCCGAGGGCTTTGGCGAGCGGGTCGCAATCCATACCGACGTGACCGGCGCGGCGCTGGCCGAGGGGCAGTGGGGCGCGGCGCGCGGCCTGTCCGACCATGTCTATGTCACGGTCGGGACCGGGGTCGGCATGGGCATCATCGTCAACGGCCAGCCGGTGTCGGGCCGGATGCACCCCGAGGCGGGCCATGTCCGCGTCCGCCGGATGGCGGGCGACGACTTTGCGGGGGCGTGTCCCTTCCATGGCGATTGCCTGGAGGGACTGGTCGCAGGCCCCGGCATCGCGGCGCGCGTCGGTCGTCCGGCACAGGAACTGGCGGCGGACGATCCCGCCTGGACCTTCGTCGCGGATGCGCTGGCGGAGAGCTTTGCCGGGCTGTTCCTGACGCTGGCGTGCGGGCGCATCGTGATCGGCGGCGGCGTCGGCGTGGGCCAGCCGCAGCTGCTCGACATGGTGCGTGCGGGTGTGGTCGAGAAGCTGTCGGGCTATCTGCCCTTCATCAATACGGCCGAGGTCGCCAACCGCATCGTCCATGCGCAATTGGGCGACCAGGCCGGGCCGCTGGGTACGCTGGCGCTGGCACGCACGGTGCTGGATTGACCTGAAATCCTCCCCGGAACGGGGAGGGGGACCATGCGCAGCATGGTGGAGGGGGGCGTGCCACGAGGTACGACCTGCGTGGAAGCCCCCCTCCGTCAGGGCTTCGCCCTGCCACCTCCCCGTGCCGGGGAGGATGAGATTCCGCTGTCCTACAGTGAACCGATATGGTTCCTCCTTTCCCTTCAACGGGGGGAAGTCATCATGGGGCAGGGGGACGAAGTGCGTGTCGACGCACTGATCGCGCAGGTCATCGCGCGCGAGGGGGATTATAGCGACCATCCCGCCGATCGCGGCGGCGCGACTCGGTTCGGCATTACCGAGGCGGTGGCGCGCGCCGACGGCTATACCGGGCCGATGCGCCGCCTGCCGCTGGCACGGGCGGAGGCCATTTACCGCCGCCTCTACTGGACCGCCCCCGGCTTCGACCGGGTGGCCGCCCATGCGCCCCGGCTGGCGGAGGAGCTGTTCGACACCGGCGTCAATATGGGGCCGAACATCGCCACCGCCTTCCTGCAACGCGCGCTGAATGCGCTGAACCGCGGTGCGCGCGACTATCCCGATCTGGCGGCAGACGGGCGGATCGGAGCGGCGACGCTGGCCGCGCTCGACGCCTTCCTGCGCCATCGGGGCGCGGCGGGCGAGGTCGTGCTGCTCAAGGCGGTCGAGGCGCTGCAGGGCGAACGTTATCTGACGCTGGCCGAGCGGCGGCCCGCCAATGAGGCGTTCCTCTATGGCTGGCTGGCGGACCGGCTGTCATGAGCGGGGAAGATGCGACCGATGCCTGGACCCGCCGGGCGCGGCCGACCTTTCTCTACGTCATGTATGCGCTGCTGCTCTGGAGCATCCCGATGGGACTGCTGGCGGGGGTGCGACCCGGCATGGCGGCGGCGATGGTGCGCGGGATGGCGCAATATCTCGCCGCCATTCCCGAGCCGCTCTACGCGCTCTTCGGCACCGGCTATCTGGGCTATACCGTCGCGCGCGAATGGGGGAAGTCGCGTCAGTAGAAGCGCTTGAGCGTCAGCGTCCGGTCCTGCCCGTCGCAGGTGCGCAAGGCGACCACCGTGCCCGGCTTGCCCACCGTCCAGCGGGCGATCGGGCTGTCGACATAGTCGCGCGGGATGGGCTGTCCGTCGATGGCGCAGATCGTGTCGCCCTCGCGCCAGCCGCTCGCCGCCGCCGGGCCGCCGCGCATGACGTGCAGCACGCGCAGGCGGTCGCCCGCGACGCCCATCAACAACCCGGCGGTCGATCGCTGGGCGGGGATGTCGGCCTGGGGGCCGGGCTTCAGGATCATCCGCCCCGCGCCGGGGTCGAGCAGCACGCGATAGCGTTGCAGAAAGCCCGATCCGATCCGCCCGGCCGCGCCGACCGACTCGCTGAAGCCCTGGGGCGGCTCGATCCGCACCTCCACCTCATGCGCGGTCAGTGTGCCCAGCCGGACGCTGGGCACGATCGCAAGGTCGTTGACCGTCGGCCCCGCCAGTCCGAAGCCGATCGCGGTGGTGGTCGGCAACGCGGTCAGCTTCGCCGCCCGCCAGCCCGCCTGGGTGACGGTCAACGCCGAGCCGTCGCCGGTATCGACGATGACCGGAGACAACTTCGCCGTGCCCAGCCCGACCATGCTTTCATAGACGCGCCGCTCGGTCGACACGGTCAGCGGCGCGGTCGCGCCGGTAAAGGGCATGCGCCCCGATGGGATCAGGCGGAACCGCTTGGCGGCATAATCGATGTCCAGCGCATGGGCTGCGAGCAGGTCGCGCCCGACCAGCAGGTCGACGGGCGTCGCATCCCCGGTGGCCAGCGCGGGCAGCGGCGCGACCACCACCCCGCCGCCCTTGCGGGTCAGCCCGCCCAGCGACAGGCTGCGCGTCGGCATCCACCCGATCGCCACCGCCCCGCCGATCGCGCTGGCCTGCCCGCCGGGCCGTACCTTGGCCCTGGCGGCGACGGGCGAGCCTTGCGAAAGCAGCGTGAAGCTGACCCCGGTGTCGAGGATGGCGCTCACCGGCTGCCCGTCGATGGTCATGGCGAAGCGGATCTGGTTGCCCGGCGTCAGCTGGAATGGAATCCAGCGCTCCTCGGCATCGGATGAGAGGGTCGAAACCCCCGGATCGCGCGCGGCGGCGGCGACGACATCCTCCTGCGCCGGTGCCGCCTTGGGCTCGCGGGGAGCCATCATGGCGGCGGTCAGCAACAGGGGAATGGGGGCGAAATAGAGCAGCGAACGCATCACGCCCCAACGCCTAACCGAACCGGAGGCTGCGCGCGAGGTGGTGACGGTAATCTCTCACGGATCGCCCGTACGCTACTGTCCATCTGATTAGCCCCTTTATGGGCTAATATTGAAATTACCCCCTTTTTGGGTTAAAAGGGGAAATGACCCGTTTTCGGGTGAATGATATGGGTGAAAATACTGCCGATGTCTTGTTATGCCGTTCTGATGGGCGATCTGGTCGATAGCGAAGGCCATGACGATCCCGAACAGCTTCACGCCGCGTTCAATGCGGCGATCGAGCGGCAGAATGCGGGCCTTGCCGCCGATATGATGTCGCCGCTGACCATCACCCTGGGGGATGAATTTCAGGGGCTGCTGACGTCGCTGGACGCCGCCGCTCGGGCCGCGCGGGCTGTTCGTTTCGACCTGATGCGTCAGGACATCGATTGCCGGTTCGTCATCGGCCTGGTCGACCTGAAGACCCCGATCAACTCTGAGCGTGCCTGGAACATGATGGGGCCGGGCTTCGCCGCCGCGCGCGAAAGGCTGGGGGAGAAGCGTTCTTCCAGCCGCTACCGATTCTCCATACCGCAGGATGCCCTATTGGAAACGCTGCTGGACGCCATCGGTGGAAGCCTGAGCGCCATCGAACGCGGCTGGTCCGTAGCGCAGCGTGACGTCATCATCGCCTTGTCCGAGGGCGCTTCGGTCGCCGACGTGGCGCAGGCGCGCGACGTCGGCATCCCCAATGTCTACAAGGTGCGCAGCGCCGGGGACTATGATCGTTACCTGACCGAATGGGACGCGGTTCACACGGCGCTGGCGGACCTGGATCTTCGCTACGGGCTGGTGGGGACGGACGGATGATGCATATCCTGCTTTACACCGGCGTAGCGCTGATCGCGCTGATCTGGCTGGGCAATGAGATATGCCGGGGCATTTTCAGCCTGACGGGGCTGAAGGATTCGATCGCGCATCTGCCCACGCCCGTTCACAGCGCCGGGCGCTGGATCGGGGCTTTCGAGCGGTTGATCCTGGCGGTCGGCATCATCGCGCACAGCTGGGAAATCCTGGCCGCCGTCATCGCGCTGAAGACGGTCGCGCGCTTCAAGGACATGGACGAGCGGGCCTTCGCCGAATATTTCCTCGTCGGCTCGCTGTTCAGTATTTTCTGGACGATGCTCGTGACCAGTGCGTGGCTCGCCTATGACCACAGGGTCGGGGGCGACGTTCGGAAGCATGCCGAACAATATATGGGGATCGAGGCCAGGAAGGACTGATCCCCTACAGGCATGCCTCCAGCAGCGCCTTGTCGAAGCCGAACTGCCTGGCCTTGTCCAGCGTATAGGGGCGCAGGCCCGACGAGCGATATTCACCGATGATCTTCCCGTCGGTGCCTTCGTCCAGATATTCGAAGGCGAACAGCTCCTGCGTGACGATCACCGGGCCTTCCATGCCGATCACCTCGGTGATGTTGGTGACGCGACGGCTGCCGTCGCGCAGGCGCTTGACCTGGACGACCATGTCGACCGAGTCGGCGATCTGGCGGCTGATCGCCTCCTTGGGCACCTTGATGTCGGACATCATCACCATATTCTCCATGCGGGCCAGCGCCTCGCGCGGGGAATTGGAGTGGAGCGTACACATCGACCCGTCATGGCCGGTGTTCATCGCGGCCAGCAGGTCGAAACATTCCGAGCCGCGAATTTCGCCCAGGATGATCCGGTCGGGCCGCATTCGCAGCGCGTTCTTCACGAGGTCGCGGATGCTGATCTCGCCCTGGCCTTCGAGATTGGCGGGACGGGTTTCCAGCGGCAGCCAGTGCGGCTGTTGCAGGCGAAGCTCGGCCGCGTCCTCGATGGTCAGCACGCGCTCGCCCGGGTCGATCATCTTGGACAGGGCGTTCAGCATCGTCGTCTTGCCCGAGCCGGTGCCGCCCGAAATGATGATGTTGAAGCGCGACGCCCCCGCGATCTTCAGCAGCGTCGCCATGTCCTGGCTCATCGATCCGCCGCTCGCCATCATGTCGAGCGTGATCGGCTTGGCGGAGAATTTTCGGATCGAGATGGCCGTGCCGCGAAGCGACAGCGGCGGGACGATCACGTTGACGCGGCTGCCGTCCTTCAGGCGCGCATCGGCCAGCGGCGTGGTCTGGTCGACGCGGCGGCCGACCGAATTGACGATGCGCTGCGCGACCTGGAACAGATGCTCCTCGTCGCGGAAACGGATATTGGCCAGCTCCAGCCGGCCTTTGCGCTCGACATAGGTCTGCTCGGGGCCGTTGACCATGATGTCGGTGATGTCGGCATCGGCCAGCAACTCCTCGAGCGGCCCCAGGCCCAGCAGCTCGTCGACCAGCACCTTTTCCAGCGCGAACTGCTCGCGCCGGTTGAGCGTCAGCTTCAGCTCGGCCAGCACCTCGCCGATGATCGGGCGGAATTCCTCGGCCAGTTCGTCCTTGCCCAGTGTCGCGGCAGCCTCCGGGTCGACACGCTCCAGCAGGCGGGGGAGGACCTGTTCCTTGATCCGGTGGATCGACGCCTCGAACCCCTCCCCGCGCGCCGGGGTCGGATCGATGGAGGCGGCCTGGCGTTCGGCCAGCCGCTGCATCGCGTCGGCGGCGGTGCCGGGCGCGGCGATCGCGCCTTCCAGTGCGGACAGCGGCGGGAATTGCGCGCCGCCACCGGGGCCAGGCGAATCGGACTCCGGGCGCGTGACGGGGCCGGGGCCGTGCATCGGGCGCGCCACGCCAAAGGCCGGACGCCCACCGCCCGCGCTTCCCAAACCCTGACGGCGACCGAACGCACTCATCCCGACATTCCCCATGGCATCCGGCCATTCCCTAAATGGCAAGATTTACCATATGCCTAACCGATCCCGGTTGCAGGCGGTGGAATGGGCGGGATATGGCCCTGTCCGATGCTGAGCCGGTTCGTCCTTGCCGTCCTCCTGACCCTGGTCGGACTGTCGCCCGCGCTGGCCGGGGCGGACGACATCGCCGCGACCGCGCGCGGGGTGGTGCGGGTCGTCACCATCGCGATGGTCGACGATCAGGTGGCCGGATTCGGCCATGGCTCGGGTTTCGCGGTCGCGCCCAATCGGATCGTCACCAACGCGCATGTGGTCGAACTGGCCGAGCGCTATCCCGACAATGTCGTGATCGGCGTCGTCCCGTCGGAGGGCAGCAAGTCCTATCAGGGCCGGGTCATCGCCTATGATTCGCGCCGCGACCTGGCGCTGATCGAGGTGAGCGAGGCCAGGCTGCCGCCCGTCGCCCTGTTCACCGGCCCCGTGACCGAGGGGGATCAGGTCATCGCGCTCGGCTATCCCGGCAATGTCGACCTGGCGACGGCGCAGTCGGCGGCGGACTATATCCGCCCGCTCTCGCCCGTCCGGTCGCAGGGTGTGGCCTCGGGCCGCCGTGCGCTGACCGGCATCGAGGTGCTGCTCCACACCGCCAGCATCGCGCGGGGCAATTCGGGCGGGCCGCTGCTCGATCCGTGCGGGCGGGTGATCGGGGTCAATTCGGCGCTGACGCGCGCCGATGACGGCGATTCGACCTTCGGCTTCGCGATCGCCGACACCGAGCTGATGGCGTTCCTGCGCGAGGCGAAGCAGCCCTATGCGTCGGTCGGCGTGCCCTGCACCTCGATCGAGGAGCGATTGCGCGAGGACAGCGCGGCGGATGCACGGGCCGTCGCCGATGCCGCGGCCGCCAAGCGCGAGGCCGCCAATGCCGCCGCGCTGCGCCGCGAGGAAGCGCTGAACGCCGCGCGGGGGCAGGCGGAGCGGCTGCGCGAGAATGTCATGGCGGTCGCGGCGCTGCTGCTGGTCGGCGGCGCATTGGCGGTCGGCGCGGCCGGGCTGCTGGAATCACGGGGTTCCCGGCGCGCGGCGATCTGGACCGTGTCGGCGGGCGGCACCGCCATCGTCGCGGCGGTGGTCGTCTTCCTGCTGCGCCCCTCCGCCGAGATCCAGTTGCCGCGTGAGACGATGACGACGACCACGGGGCCAAGCGCGCCCGGCGCGGCGATCGGCCCGATGATCTGCACCCTGATCCCCGATCGCAGCCGGATCACCGTCTCCTCGACCGCCGAGGCGCGGCTGGACTGGGGCGCCAATGGCTGCGTCGATGGTCGCGTCCAGTATCTGGAGGGCGAGGGCGGCTGGCAGCGGGTCATCGTGCCCGAGGAGGAGCCGACCGTGACCGTCGCGCGCTTCGATCCGGTCACGCGCACCTATACCCAGACCCGTTACATGCTGCCCGCGACCACCATGGAGGCGATCCGCAAGCTGCATCAGCCCAGCACGCCGAACGCCTGTGTGAAGACCGACAAGGCGCTCCAGAATCTGGAGGGCGAACAGGCCCAGATCCGCCAGCAGCTGCCCCCGCTGCCCAATGAAAAGCTGGTCTATAGCTGCCGCTCGGGCCGCTGACCGGCCCCGAATCGTCAGCTGGCGTCGAGCAACGCCCGCGACACCGCCTCGATGAAGGACAGCCGCCGCGCGGGTTCGGGGAGCAACGGGTCGGGGGCTTCGGTGGCGGCGACGATCCGGGCGATACGATCATGCATATTCGTGTCCGCTGGGCGAATGCTCGCGCCGGGCAGGGAGCGGGCAAGCGTCTGTTCGTCGTCCTCGAACGCGATCCGCGCAATTCCCCGGTCGGTCGTCGCGACCAGAAGCGGCCCCATCGGCGACGGAACGACCGCCCAGACGATGCTCACCCCTTCGCCGCCGCGTCGCCATTGCCCCGGCGCCATGCCGAGCCGCTGGTCGCTGTCCGCATAGAAGCGGCTGGGTGCGGCATAGCCCGCTTCGTACAAAGCGGCGGTGATACTCGGTTCGGCGGCGAGCGCCCGTGCGGCGCGGGCGGTGCGCCGCGCCCGCGCATAGGCGGCGGGCGTGACGCCGGTCGCGCGCTTGAACAGCCGGTGGAAATGATGCGGGGCATAGCCGACCCGCGCGGCCAGCGTGCCGAGCGCGGGCGGCGCCTCGGCCGCATCGATCAGGGAGATTGCCGCCGCCACCGCCTGCCGGTCGCGGGTCACTTCGTCGGGCAGGCAGCGCAGGCAGGCGCGGAACCCCGCCGCGCGCGCCGCCTGCGGCGTGTCCAGGAACCGGACATGCTCGCGCCGGGGCCGTCGGGCCGCGCAGCTCGGGCGGCAATAGATGCCGGTGGTCTTCACCGCGACGACGAAACGGCCATCGGCGGAGCGGTCGCGCGCATCGAACGCGGCCCAGGCGGCGTCCTCGTCGAGCGGTTCGGGCGGGGTGTCGGTCATGGCCGGGCGGTTCTGGCAAAATCCATTGTGGCTTTCATCCCACGGCTTGCGGCCAAAGCTCTCACGCTTGCGTCACCAACCTGTCATAACATGTGCCACGCAGCTTGCATCCAAAGGTTCCCGATGCTAACCGCCCGCCAACCCATCGGAGGCGCGTTTTTCGCGCCCCGTTCCCCATGGGGCCAACCCGTTCGTTGTTCGAGGAATTCGCATCCGTGGAGATGTCCGGCGGTACTATAAGCGGCACAGGCGGCATCCAGGCGAGCCTGGGTGGTCGTTATGCGCTCGCGCTGTTTGAAACGGCCGAACAGAGCCGTTCGATCGACACGATCGAGGCCAGCCTCGTGACCCTGCGCGATGCGCTGGCCGCCGACCAGGATCTGGTCGCGCTGACCAAGAGCCCGGTCGTCGCGCGTGGTCAGGCGGTCAAGGCGATCCTGGCGGTCGCCGACACGCTGGGCCTCGACGGGGTGACCAAGAATTTCCTCGGTGTCCTCGCCGAGAACCGGCGCCTGTCGGCGCTGCCGCAGATCATCCGTGCCTTTCGCCAGCTGGCCAGCCGCCATCGCGGCGAGGTCGCGGCCGAGGTGACGAGCGCCCACCCGCTGACCGAGGCCCAGGTCGCCGAGCTGAAGCAGCAGCTGCGCACCCGCGTCGGTCGCGAAGTGTCGGTCGACCTGTCGGTCGATCCCGACCTGCTCGGCGGGCTTGTCGTCCGCATCGGTTCCCAGATGATCGATAGCTCGATCCGCACCCGTTTGAATGCGCTCGCCAGCGCGATGAAAGGCTGACGTTCCCATGGATATCCGCGCCGCAGAAATCTCCAAGGTCATCAAGGACCAGATCGCCAATTTCGGCACCGAGGCCCAGGTCAGCGAGACCGGCCAGGTGCTGAGCGTCGGTGACGGCATCGCGCGCATCTACGGCCTCGACAATGTCCAGGCGGGCGAGATGGTCGAGTTCGCCAATGGCGTTCAGGGCATGGCCCTCAACCTCGAAGCCGACAATGTCGGCGTCGTGATCTTCGGCTCGGACGCCGAGATCAAGGAAGGCGACACCGTCAAGCGCACCGGCACCATCGTCGACGTGCCGGTCGGCCGTGGCCTGCTGGGCCGCGTCGTGGACGGCCTGGGCAACCCGATCGACGGCAAGGGTCCGATCGAGGCGACCGAGCGTCGCCGCGTCGAGGTGAAGGCGCCGGGCATCATCCCGCGCAAGGGCGTGCATGAGCCGGTGCAGACCGGCCTGAAGGCGATCGACGCCCTCGTCCCCGTCGGCCGTGGCCAGCGCGAGCTGATCATCGGCGATCGCCAGACCGGCAAGTCGGCCGTCGCGATCGACGCCTTCATCAACCAGAAGACGGTCAACGCCGGCACCGACGAGTCGAAGAAGCTCTACTGCATCTACGTCGCCGTGGGTCAGAAGCGCTCGACCGTGGCGCAGCTGGTCAAGACGCTGGAAGAGAATGGCGCGATGGAATATTCCATCGTCGTCGCCGCGACCGCCTCGGAGCCTGCCCCGCTGCAGTTCCTTGCGCCCTACACCGGCACCGCGATGGGCGAGTATTTCCGCGACAACGCGATGCACGCGCTGATCGTGTTCGACGATCTGTCGAAGCAGGCCGTCGCCTATCGTCAGATGTCGCTGCTGCTGCGCCGTCCGCCGGGCCGTGAAGCCTATCCGGGCGACGTCTTCTATCTGCACAGCCGTCTGCTCGAGCGTGCGGCCAAGATGAACGACGCCAACGGCGCCGGTTCGCTGACCGCGCTGCCGATCATCGAGACCCAGGCGGGCGACGTGTCGGCGTACATCCCGACCAACGTGATCTCGATCACCGACGGCCAGATCTTCCTCGAAACCGACCTGTTCTTCGCGGGCATCCGCCCGGCGATCAACGTCGGCCTGTCGGTCAGCCGCGTCGGCTCGGCCGCGCAGACCAAGGCGATGAAGAAGGTGTCGGGCTCGATCAAGCTGGAGCTGGCCCAGTACCGCGAAATGGCCGCCTTCGCGCAGTTCGGCTCGGACCTCGACGCCTCGACGCAGAAGCTGCTGAACCGCGGTGCGCGCCTGACCGAGCTGCTCAAGCAGCCGCAGTTCAATCCGCTGCCCTTCGAGGAGCAGACGGCGTCGATCTTCGCGGGCACCAACGGTTACATCGATAACGTGCCGGTGGCGCAGGTCGTGCGCTATGAGTCGGCGATGCTGGCGTACCTGCGCAACGATCATGCCGATGTGCTGGCGATGATCCGCGACACCAAGGATCTGGGCGACGAGGCCAAGGGCAAGCTCAAGGCCGCACTCGATCAGTTCGCGAAGATCTTCGCATAATTGTCCGTCACCCCGGCGAAAGCCGGGGTCTCGTGCCGCAAGCGCGCGCTCGACGTGAGAGATCCCAGCCTGCGCTGGGATGACGAAGTGGGAAACTAGATGGCGAGCCTCAAGGCCCTCAAGATTCGGATCAACTCGGTCAAGTCGACCCAGAAGATCACCAAGGCGATGAAGATGGTCGCCGCCGCCAAGCTGCGCCGCGCGCAGGAGTCGGCGCAGAACGGCCGTCCCTATGCCGAGCGTCTCGAAGCGGTGATGGCCGGCATGGCTGCGCGCGTCGGTGGCGTCGGTGCGTCGCCGCTGCTGGCGGGCACCGGCAAGGACGATGTCCAGCTGCTGGTCGTCGCCACCTCGGAGCGTGGCCTGGCGGGTGCGTTCAACACCAACATCGTCCGCGCCGCGCGCCGCAAGGCCGACGAGCTGACCGCGCAGGGCAAGACGGTGAAGTTCTACCTCGCGGGCAAGAAGGGGCGCGTGCTGAAGCGCTTCTTCCCGAACGCGATCCTTGCCGATCATGACATGAGCGCGATCAAGGCGCCCAAGTTCGACGACGCCCGCGAGATCGCCGACGACCTGATCGCCCGTTTCGAGCGCGGCGAGTTCGACGTCGCGCACCTGTTCTACTCGAAGTTCGTCTCGGCGCTGGTGCAGGACCCGGTTTCGCAGCAGCTGATCCCCGTGCCGATGCCCGCGCCCAGCAAGGCCGAAACCTCGGTCGAGGCGGTCGCCGAGTTCGAGCCGAGCGAAGAGGATATCCTCGACGCGCTGCTGCCGCGCAACGTCGCGGTGCAGATCTTCCGCGCGCTGCTGGAAAACCAGGCCGGTTTCTACGGCTCGCAGATGAACGCGATGGACAATGCCACGCGCAATGCGGGCGACATGATCCGCCGCCTGTCGATCCAGTATAACCGTACGCGCCAGGCCGCGATCACCACCGAACTGGTCGAGATCATCTCGGGCGCCGAGGCGCTCTGATGCGTCTCGCGCTCCTTCTGGGCCTGACGGTCGCGCTGGCCGGATGCGGCCGGGCGTCCGACCAGCCGAAGGACGCGCCCAAGGCCTCGCCGACGCCGTTCGTGTCGGGCGGCTGGGCGACAGTGTTCGCCAATGCGCCCGAGACGGTCAGCCTGCTCGACCGGATGGGCTTTCGCATGAGCGGTTACGCGCCCGTGCAGGGCCAGTATCGTGCGATCGCGCAGGCCACGCCGATGGCCGATCCGTCGGTGTCGCCGGTCAACATGGGCAATCTGATCGTCGAGGGCGACGCATCGCGGCTGAACAGCCTTCGCTTCTCGCTCGATATCGTCAATCTCGACACCAGCCCGTTCGCCAAGACGCAGTTCATCCGCTGGGTGACCAAGCCGATGGATCAGCTGGGTCTGGACGGCAAGGATGCGGTTTCGGCCGCGATCCAGACCGAAAGCGCCACCACCGGCCACCTGACCGGCGCCGATTATCGTGTTACCCGTGACAAGATCGACGGTGGCCGTCGTCTGGTCGTAACCTTTACCCGCCCCGAAGCCCGCCCCGAAGCTATGTCGGGCTCTACCGAACCAAGGAAGCAATGATGGCAACCGCCGCTGAGGACATCCGGCCGACCACGGCCACCAACAATGTCGGCACGATCGCCCAGGTCATCGGCGCGGTCGTCGACGTTCACTTCCCCGAAAACCTGCCCGCGATCCTGTCGGCGCTGGAAACGGACAATAACGGCACCCGCCTGGTGCTCGAAGTCGCGCAGCATCTGGGCGAGAACACCGTCCGCACGATCGCGATGGACACGACCGAGGGCCTGACCCGCGGCCAGACCGTGACCGACACCGGCAACCAGATCCAGGTTCCGGTCGGCCCCGCGACGCTGGGTCGCATCCTGAACGTCGTCGGCGAGCCGATCGACGAGCGTGGCCCGGTCGCCACCGACCTGCGCGCGCCGATCCACGCCAAGGCGCCCGAGTTCATCGAGCAGTCGACCGAGAGCGCGATCCTGGTCACCGGCATCAAGGTCATCGACCTGCTGGCTCCGTACGCCAAGGGCGGCAAGATCGGCCTGTTCGGCGGCGCGGGCGTCGGCAAGACGGTTCTGATTCAGGAACTGATCAACAACATCGCGAAGGGCCATGGCGGCACCTCGGTGTTCGCGGGCGTCGGAGAGCGTACCCGCGAGGGCAACGACCTGTATCACGAATTCCTCGACGCGGGCGTGATTGCCAAGGACGCCGAGGGCAACGCGATCAGCGAGGGCTCGAAGGTCGCGCTGGTGTACGGCCAGATGAACGAGCCGCCGGGCGCCCGTGCGCGCGTCGCGCTGTCGGGTCTGGCGATCGCGGAATATTTCCGCGACCAGGAAGGCCAGGACGTGCTGTTCTTCGTCGACAACATTTTCCGCTTCACCCAGGCGGGTGCGGAAGTGTCGGCGCTGCTGGGCCGCATCCCGTCGGCCGTGGGCTATCAGCCGACCCTGTCGACCGACATGGGCGCGCTGCAGGAGCGCATCACCTCGACGAACAAGGGTTCGATCACCTCGGTGCAGGCCGTGTACGTGCCCGCCGACGACTTGACCGACCCGGCGCCGGCCACCTCGTTCGCCCACCTGGACGCGACGACCGTGCTCAACCGCGCCATCTCGGAGCTGGGCATCTACCCGGCCGTCGACCCGCTCGACTCGACCAGCCGCGTGCTGGAGCCGCGCATCGTCGGCCAGGAGCATTATGAGACGGCCCGTGCGGTCCAGTCGCTGCTCCAGCGCTACAAGGCGCTGCAGGACATCATCGCGATCCTGGGCATGGACGAGCTGTCCGAAGAGGACAAGCTGACCGTCCAGCGCGCCCGCAAGATCCAGCGCTTCCTGTCGCAGCCCTTCCACGTCGCGGAAGTCTTCACCGGCATCTCGGGCAAGTTCGTCCAGATCGAGGACACGATCCGTTCGTTCAAGGCGGTGGTCGACGGCGAGTATGACCATCTGCCGGAAGCGGCCTTCTACATGGTCGGCGGCATCGACGAAGCCGTCGCCAAGGCCGAGAAGCTGGCGCAGGACGCCTGATGACATGGGGGGACGGTTTCGGCCGTCCCCTCTTTCCTCTCCCCGGCGGGGAGAGCGATGCGAGATTTTAGACCATGCTGCACTTCGAACTTGTCACGCCCGAAAAGCTCCTCCGCTCGGAGGAGGTGCATATGGTGGTCGTCCCCGGCACCGAGGGCGATTTCGGCGTGCTGGAGGGCCATGCGCCCTTCATGTCGACCATCCGCGACGGCGCGATCCAAGTCTATCGCACCGACAAGGGCGAACCGGAGTCGATCCAGATCCGCGGTGGTTTCGCCGAGGTGGGGCCGAAGGGCCTGACGGTGCTGGCGGAGCATGCGGGGTAAGGGGCTTCCTTAACCGGGTTTTGAAACGGTCGTGGCGAAAGTCGCGGCCGTTTTTGTTTGGGGCGGGGGTGGGGCGTGGCCTTCGACTGCGCTCAGGCTGAACGGAGCGTGGGGAAGGTAGCTATTCCAAACCGCCGTTCAGCCTGAGCGTAGTCGAAGGCCACGCGAAACCATCAGCCCCAAGCACGCCCCTCCCGCAGGCGGGAGGGGATGGGGGAGGGAAAGCTGCAAGCGAATTTCTCGGTGAGACCCCATGCCCTCCCCCGACCCCTCCCGCCTGCGGGAGGGGAGAAAAAGCGCCGCTTACAAAAAGCTGTATGGGTCCACATCCACCGCGACGCGCACCTTGGCGGACCATTCCAGCCCGCCCAGCCACTCGCGGATCACATCCTGCACCGCCAGCGCACGCCGGGCGTGGACCAGCAACCGATAGCGATGCCGTCCGCGCAGCATCGCCAGCGGCGCGGGCGCAGGCCCGAAGACGTGCATCCCATCCACCTTGGGGGCCGCGCGCGCGATGGCGTTGGCGGTGGACTGGGCCGCGCCTTGATCCTCCGACGAGACAATGATCGCGGCATAGCGGCCGAAGGGCGGGGCATCCGCATCCCGCCGCGCTTCGGTTTCGGCGGCATAGAACGCCTCGGCATCGCCCGTCACCAGTGCCTGCATCACCTGAGCCTTGGGACTGTGCGTCTGGATGAAGACATGGCCCGGCTTGGCCCCGCGCCCGGCGCGGCCCGAGACCTGGCGGATCTGCTGGAAGGTCCGCTCCGCCGCGCGCAGGTCGCCGCCGTCCAGCCCCAGGTCCGCGTCGATCACCCCCACCAGCGTCAAATTGGGGAAGTGATAGCCCTTGGTGATGAGCTGCGTGCCGACGACGATATCGATATCGCCCGCCTCCATCCGCCCGACGAACTCCGCGGCCTTGGCGGGGGACCAGATGGTGTCGGAGGTGACGACCGCGATCTTCGCCTCGGGGAACAGGGCGGTGGCTTCGTCCGCGATCCGCTCGACGCCGGGGCCGCAGGCGACCAAAGTGTCCTCGCCCTCGCATTCGGGGCAGGCGCGCGGTGTGGGCAGGACATGGCCGCAATGATGGCAGGCCAGCCGCCGCACCAGTCGGTGCTCGACCATCCAGGCGGTGCAGTTGGGGCATTGGAACCGATGCCCGCAGGTCCGGCAGAGCGTCAGCGGGGCATAGCCGCGCCGGTTGAGATAGAGCAGCGACTGTTCGCGCTTCTCCAGAGTTTCCTTCATCGCCGCGACCAGCTTGGGGGCGATCCAGCGGCCGCGCTCGGGCGGGTCCTGGATCAGGTCGATCGCCTCGATGCTCGGCATCTGCGCGGGGCCGAAACGGCCGGGCAGCTTGACCTCGGTATAGCGGCCCAACGCGACCTGTTGCCGCGTTTCGATCGCGGGGGTGGCGGAGGCGAGGATGACCGGGCACGGCTCGAACTTGCCGCGCATCACCGCCACGTCGCGCGCGTGATAGTGAACGCCGTCTTCCTGCTTGAAGCTGGTCTCATGCGCCTCGTCGACGACGATCAGGCCGAGATTGCGATAGGGCAGGAACAAGGCCGAGCGCGCGCCGACCGTCACCAGCCCCTGACCGCTGGCGATCGCGCGCCAGGCGCGGCGTCGTTGCGAGGAGCGCAGACCCGAATGCCACGCCACCGGTTCGCAGCCGAAACGGTCGTGGAAGCGCTTGAGGAACGGTTCGGTCAGCGCGATCTCGGGGAGCAGGACCAGCACCTGCCGCCCTTCCGCGATCGCCTGCGCCACCGCCTCGAAATAGACCTCGGTCTTGCCCGATCCGGTGACGCCGTCGAGCAGCACCGGCTGGAAGCTGTGCGAGGTGACGCCCGCGACCAATATGTCCGCCGCCGCGCGCTGATCCTCGGACAGGACCGGGCGGTGATGGTCAGGGTCGGGCAGGGGGAAGGGGCTGTCGATATCGACCTCGACGCCTTCGATCGCGCCGTTCTTGACGAGCCCCCGGATCACCGCGTCGGAGACGTCGGCCATCGTCGCCAGCTCGCGAATCAGGCCCTGGCGGTCGCCGATCCGCTCCAGCGCCTGCGCCCGCTGCGGGGTCAGGCGATCGGGGACATGGCCGGTGACGCGATATTCGGTGACGGTCCGCGCGCCCTCCAGCGCCGAGGTGGAGGACAGCGCCATCCGCACCACGGCAGCGGGCGGGGCGAGATAATAGTCCGCCGTCCACTCGATCAGCCGCCGCAGCGCATCGGGCAAGGGCGGCGCGTCCGCCACGCCCAGCAAAGGACGCAGGCGGTTGTCGCCGACCTCGGCATCGGAGGGCATCCGCTCCGGCTCCCACACCACGCCCAACAGCTGGCGCGGGCCGAGCGGCGCGACGACGATCGACCCCGGCTCGACCGCCAGCCCGTGTGGCACACGGTAATCGAGGGGGCCGAGCGCGGAGTTCAGGACAAGGACGCGGGCGCGCGAAGACATGGACCCGCTATATGGGGCGGTGGGGCCAGGAGGGAAGGGCCGGTGCCTGCGCGCGCGGATGCGTCAGCGGAACGGATTATGCCGGGGTGCGGGCTTCTTGCCGTTGAACATGCGGAGCAGCGTCCATTCCTCGACGATCTTCTTGCCCGGCAAATAGCACAGGCCGATTGTCCCGCCATTGGCCAGCTTGGCCGAAACCGACCGGCCGCCCATGGTGGCGCAGAAGGTGGAGGCGGGGTTGGGCATCGCCGTGGCGGCCACGGGCATGGTGGCGACGACGATGGCGAGGAAAGCGGCCTTCTTCAAGATTACGGTCTCCCTTGAGGTGGAGATCGCGCGATAGGACGGCCAAATTGAATGCAGGATGACCGACGCGCGCGTGCGGCTCAGTTTGCCCGCCGTCGATCGCCGCGTCGCCGTTCGCCCACCCGGTCGCGCTTGGCGCCATAGAGGCGGCTGTCGGCATGGTGCATGAAATCGCGGTTGGTCCGGCAATCCTCGGGACGCAGCGTCACCGCGACCGTGCCCGCACAGCTCATCGTCAGCTTGTCGATGGTGATCGTGATGGCCAGCAACCCCTCGATCCGCGCGCGCAGGGCGTCGATATCGGCCAGCAGCGCAGGATCGTGGACGATCAGCCCGAACTCGTCACCGCCCAGCCGCGCGACGAAGCTGCCGTCCAGCCAGTCGGAGCGGAGGCGCTGGCCGACGATTCGCAGCACCTCGTCCCCTGCCGGATGGCCCAGCGTGTCGTTGATCAGCTTGAACCCGTCCAGATCGATCAGGACCAGCGCCAGCGCCGTGCCCTTGCCGACGGACTCGGCGATCGCCGCCTCCAGCGTCCGGTCGAACGCGGCGCGGTTGGCGAGCAGGGTCAGCGCATCGGTATCGGCATTGCGGCGCAGCTGGGTCTCCAGCGCGTGGCGCTCGGTCACGTCCTGGAACATGCCGACCAGCCCGTACGGCTCGCCGTCCAGCATCTCCCGTTCGCCCATCACGCGCACCCGGCGCTTGCGGCCCAGTGCGGTGATGAAGTCCAGCTCGATGTCGAACGGCTCGCCGCTGCGCACCGTCTGCGCCATCGTCTTGCGCAGCACCTCGCGCGCGGCGGGCGGGTAATAGGACAGGCCCTGGTCGATCGTGCAGGGCTGGCCCGCGGGCAGTTCGTGGATGCGGTACACGCCTTCGGACCACATGGCCTGGCCGTCGGCCAGGATGATCCGCCACGATCCGATCATCGCCAGCCGCTCGACCTGGCGAACGGTGCGGTCCTTGGCGCGCAGATCGGCGGCCTGGCGGTCGCTGAATTCGGCCATGGCGTTGGCCCGCCGGGCGATGGCCCGCGCGGCGATCAGCGCCTCGGTCAGTCGCGCCAGATGCCGCAGCGTCTGTTCCCCCGCCGGGCTGAGCGAGCGCGGCGTGGCGTCCATCACGCATAGCGATCCGATCGCCTGGGGCGCGCCGTCCAGATCGGGCACGCGGATCGGCATCCCGGCATAGAAACGCGTCCCCGCCTCGCCCGTCACGAACGGATTGACCGCGAAACGCGGATCCAGGCTGAGGTCGGGGACGATCGTCACGTCGCTCGAATGGATGGTATGGTCGCAAAAGGCGACGTTGCGCGGCATTTGCCGGGGCAGGTCGCCGATCGCCGACTTGACCCAGAAGCGGTCCCGGTCCGCCAGGGTCAGCGCCGCCACCGGGCAGCCGAGCATGTCGGCGGCCAGTGAGACGAGCGCATCGAATTCCGCCTCCGGCTCGCTGTCGAGCAGCGCATGCGCCTGAAGCGTGGCCAGACGCCGTTCTTCGTCGAACGGCGCGGGGATGGTAAGGGGGGCTTCCATCATGATGTGCGAACCATAGCCCAAAGAATTTTCAAAACCTTAAAAATGATGGAAGCATAAGAATTTATTCGACTTTTTGTGCGATCGAAATGACAGAACGCGACCGGCCGAACCGGGGATGGGATGGATGACGTATTTGTCACATTATGGTCACCCCGGGGTATCCCGCCGGGCTGTAGCCCTTTGCCCCACGGAGTTCGAAGAGCTCGGCACCCGATACTCCCGGGGGTGCCGTCGCGACCGGCGGGAAGAGCGCTTCCCGCCGGTCTTTCCTTGGCGGCAGCAGCGGTGAGCCGGGATCGAGCGACCCCGAGATGCCGCCGCAATCATGAATGTCGCCCAATGACGGAGCAGACGAGCCGATGAGCCGCAAGATCCTGATCGTCGAAGATGACGCCTCGACCGCCGCCTATGTCGCCAAGGGGCTGGCCGAGGCGGGTTATGCCGTCGAGCAGTGCGGGGACGGCCGCGACGGCCTGTTCCTGGCGAGCGAGGGCATATTTGACCTGATCATCGCCGACCGGATGCTGCCCCGCCTGGACGGGCTGGCGATGGTCAGCGCGATCCGGGCCGCGGGCATCTCGACGCCGGTGCTGGTGCTCTCGGCGCTGGCCACGGTCGACGACCGGGTCGACGGGCTGAAGGCGGGCGCGGACGATTATCTGTGCAAGCCCTTCTCCTTCGCCGAGCTGTCGGCGCGGATCGAGGCGCTGGTGCGCCGTTCCGACCGTGCCGCGTCCGAGCCGACCCGCACCAAGCTGAGCGTCGGTGACCTGGAGATCGACCTGCTGGCGCGCACCGTGACGCGGGCGGGCAAGATCATCCCGGTGGGCGCGCGCGAGTTCAATCTCCTGGAATTCCTGGCGCGTCATGCGGGCCAGGTCGTCACCCGCACGATGATGCTGGAGAAGATCTGGAACTATCATTTCGACCCGGGCTCGAACGTGGTCGACGTCCATATCGGTCGTCTCCGCCGCAAGCTGGAGGAGGGGTTCGGCAGCCCGATCCTGCATACCGTGCGCGGCGCGGGCTATAGGCTGGCCGTCGAAGGGTGAAGCCCCGGCTGACGATCTCGGCGCGGATCGCGCTGCTGTCGATCATCCTCGCGCTGGTATCCAATCTGGCGCTGGTCGGCTTCATCTGGAAACAGACGAGCGCCGATGCGGTGGCGGCGCTCCACCGCGAGATCGTCGAACAGGCCGATGCGCTGCGCGCCGTGTGGCGCACCGGCGCGCTCCCCGCACTCGCCGATGCAATCAAGGAAGCGCGCGAGCCGGGTGACGTGTCGCTGGTGCTGGCGATCTTCGATCCGCAGGGGCACCGGATCGCGGGCTATGCGCCGCGCCATCTGGCCGTGCCGCTGGCCGACACGCCGTTCCGCATCGCGGTGCTGGGCCGCGACAACGTATGGAACGCGCGGGAGGCGGGCTATACGCTCCATCCCATCGGCAATGACTGGCTGCTGGTCGGGCGTCCGCTCGACCTGATCGAGGCGCAGCAGGTCGCGATCGAGCGCGCGCTGGCGCTGGCGGTGTTCCTGTCGCTGATGCTGGGGGCGGGCACCGGGCTGGTGCTGGCGCGCTATGTCACGGGGCGGCTCGATACCATCGTCGCGGTGATCGACGCGGCGGGTGAGGGCGATCTGACCCGCCGTGTCCGTCTGGTGCGTGACGGCCATGATGAGGGCGACGCCTTCGACCGGCTGGCCGAGCGGCTGAATGCGATGCTCGGCAAGATCGAGCAGCTGATGGCCGAGCTGCGCGTCGTCACCGACAGCCTGGCGCACGATCTCCGCTCGCCGCTCGCCCGGCTGCGGACCAAGACCGAGCAGGCGGTGCTGATCGCCGACCCGACCCAGCGCGAGGCGGCGTTGGGCGGCCTGCTGGTCGAAACCGATCTCATCATGCGGATGCTGACCATGGTGATCGAGATCAGCCGGTCCGAGTCGGTGACGCGCGACCGCTTCACCCTGGCCTCGCCGGTCGAGCTGGTCGAGGAGATCGGCGAACTCTATGCCCCGGTCGCCGAGGAGGCCGGTCTGCGCTTCCTGATCGAGGTGGAGGCGCGCCCCGCACCTTTGCCGCTGCACCGCGAGCTGATGAGTCAGGCGCTGTCCAACCTGATCGACAATGCCCTGAAGCATGGCGCGTCGGGCGGCGAGGTGACGCTGCGGCTGCGCGAGGGGGCGGAGGGCATCATCTTCCAGGTCGAGGATCATGGCCCCGGTATCGCCGAGGCGGACCGGGCGCAGGCGTTGAAGCGCTTCGGACGACTCGACACCGCACGGACGACACCGGGGGCCGGGCTGGGCATGGCGTTGATCGAGGCGGTGGCGCGGCTGCATGGCGGTCGATTCGAGCTGGCCGACAATGCGCCGGGCCTGATCGCGCGACTGGTGATTCCTTAAATCCTCCCCGGCACGGGGAGGGGGACCGGCGAAGCTGGTGGAGGGGGCGTGCGGCACAGGCGCGTCCTGTGTGGAAGTCCCCCTCCGTCAGGCTGCGCCTGCCACCTCCCCGTGCCGGGGAGGATCGGACTTGCCCTGCCGCCCCGGCGCTTTACACCCCGCGACATGGACACGCTTTCCCTGTTCGGCCTTATCGCCGTTTCCTTCACCCTGGTCTGCTATGCGATGGAATCGGGTTCGCACTGGTGGACGCTGGGCTTCTGCCTGGGATGCGTCGCGGGGTCGGCCTATGGCTTTCTTCAGGGCGCATGGCCGTTCGGGGTGGTCGAGATCATATGGGCGATCGTGTCCTTCCGCCGCTGGCTGACGCTCAAGCGGCTGCAATCGGCGAAGTTTGTGGAACCGATCGCTTGACAGGGTGTTGCGCGGGGCTTAACGGACCGTCCTTCCAACACCCCCGGTTGAACGACGCGCGCGTGACGTGCGTCGCCATTCCGCGTGGCGGAACCATCGCGTTGAGATGGAGCATGTGCGGCCATGCCATGCTCCGTGGAGCTAGGAGAACAAGTTTCATGGCACGTATTGCGGGTGTTAACCTCCCGACCAACAAGCGCGTATTGATCGCGCTGACCTATATCCACGGCATCGGTCCGGCCAAGGCGAAGCAGATCACTGCCAAGCTGAACATCGCCGCCGATCGTCGCGTCCAAGACCTTTCGGACCAGGAAGTGCTCCAGATCCGCGAGACGATCGACGCCGATCACACGGTCGAGGGCGATCTGCGTCGCGAAACCGCGATGAACATCAAGCGCCTGATGGACCTGGCCTGCTATCGCGGCCTGCGTCACCGCAAGGGCCTGCCGGTCCGCGGCCAGCGCACGCACACCAACGCTCGTACCCGCAAGGGCAAGGCGAAGCCGATCGCTGGCAAGAAGAAGTAATTCGCCCCGGGCGAATTACTCCGCCGGAGGCAGGCTTGTGGCTGACCGCCCGCCGACCTCCGCATCAGGATACTAGGTCAGGACTTTCATCTAATGGCACGTGAACCGCAGCGCATTCGCCGTCGCGAGCGCAAGAACATCACCGCCGGCGTCGCGCATGTGAACGCCAGCTTCAACAACACCATGATCACCATCACCGATGCCCAGGGCAACGCCATTTCGTGGTCGTCGGCCGGCATGATGGGCTTCAAGGGCTCGCGCAAGTCGACCCCGTATGCGGCCCAGGTCGCAGCGGAAGACGCGGGCAAGAAGGCCGCCGAGCACGGCGTCCGCACCCTGGAAGTCGAAGTGAAGGGTCCGGGTTCGGGCCGCGAGTCGGCGCTGCGCGCGCTGCAGGCGGTCGGTTTCCAGATCTCCTCGATCCGCGACGTCACCTCGATCCCGCACAACGGCGTGCGGCCTTCCAAGCGTCGCCGCGTCTGATGCTTCCCATGGCCGGCTGACGAGTCGGCCATGCCTCTCTCCATGGCTGGAACCGTCCCCGTTCCGGCCCACAACTCAGGGGAACCACGTGTCTGTCAACGCAAAGAACTGGCAGGAACTGAAGAAGCCCAACGCGCTCGAGAAAAAGGGTGGCGATGGCAAGCGGAAGGCGACGTTCGTTGCCGAACCGCTGGAGCGTGGCTTCGGCCTGACGCTGGGCAACGCGCTTCGCCGCGTTCTCCTGTCGTCGCTCCAGGGCGCGGCGGTGACCTCGATCAAGATCGAGAACGTGCTGCACGAGTTCTCGTCGCTCGCCGGTGTGCGTGAAGACGTCACCGACATCGTGCTGAACGTCAAGCAGCTCGCGATCCGCATGCAGGGCGAAGGCCCCAAGCGTCTCCAGCTCTCGGCGACCGGTCCGACCACCGTCAAGGCCGGCGACATCGCCGTGTCGGGCGACATTGAGGTCATGAACAAGGACCTGGTGATCTGCCATCTCGACGAAGGCGCGACGTTCAACATGGAACTGACTGCCGATATCGGGAAGGGCTATGTCCCCGCCGCGTCGAACCGTCCGGCCGATGCGCCGATCGGTCTGATCCCGGTCGACGCGCTCTACTCGCCGGTCCGTCAGGTGTCGTACAAGGTCGATCCGACCCGCGTCGGCCAGGACCTGGACTATGACAAGCTGACGCTCTCGATCGAGACCGACGGCACCGTCACCCCGGAAGACGCCGTGGCCTATGCCGCACGCATCCTCCAGGACCAGCTGGCGTTGTTCGTCCATTTCGACGACTCGGCGCTCACCCGCGCGGCTCCCGTGGGCCAGGCGGCGATCCCCGCCGCCGGTGGCGAGCCGCAGAGCGACGCGCAGCAGATCAACCGTTACCTTCTCAAGAAGGTCGACGAGCTGGAACTGTCGGTGCGTTCGGCGAACTGCCTCAAGAACGACAACATCATCTATATCGGCGATCTGGTCGGCAAGACCGAAGCCGAGATGCTGCGTACTCCCAATTTCGGTCGCAAGTCGCTGAACGAGATCAAGGAAGTGCTGTCGTCCATGGGTCTGCGCCTGGGCATGGAAATCCCCGGCTGGCCGCCCGAGAATATCGAGGAAATGGCCAAGAAGCTGGAACAGGAGATCATGGGCTGAGCCACACGCGGATAGCGATGCTGTCCGCGAGACGGCGAAAGTCCGGCCGGCGGGTCGCCCACGGGCGACCCGTTCGACGTCAGGATCGCGGCTTCGCCGTGATCCGGTCCTGACGGCCCGGCCCCTCCACCATCGCTTCGCGACGGTCCCCCTCCCCATCGGTGATGGGGAGGATTTGAATAGGTGAAGGTGACGGCCTCAACGGTCACCAGGTCTGGGGTTTCCGTCAAACGGCCCCTTAACGAACGAAGGAACTACCCATGCGTCATCGCGTCGGCGGCCGTAAGCTGCAGCGTACCTCGGCTCATCGTATTGCGCTTTTCCGCAACATGTCGGCCGCGCTCATCAAGCATGAGCAGATCACCACCACCGTCGCCAAGGCGAAGGAACTGCGTCCCTATGTCGAAAAGCTGGTGACGCTGGCGAAGAAGGGCGGTCTCTCGAATCGTCGTCTGGCCCATGCCCGTCTGCTCGACGACGCGCAGCTGGTGAAGCTGTTCGACGTTCTGGCGTCGCGCTATGCCGATCGCAACGGTGGTTACACCCGCATCATCAAGGCCGGCATCCGCGCCTCGGACGCCTCGCCGATGGCGATCATCGAGTTCGTCGATCGCGACATCTCGGCGAAGGGCCAGGATTCGGGTCCGGTCATGAACGAGGAAGATTTCGACGAAGCCGCGTAATTTCGCGCTTCCCGAAGACTTTCGAGAGAGGGTCGTCCCAGCGATGGGACGGCCCTTTTTTATGCTTGGCTCCCCCTCCCGCAAGTGGGAGGGGGCCTCTTCTTCCTCCCCTCCCACTTGCGGGAGGGGTTGGGGG
>NZ_MQUI01000025.1:0-55633 GCF_001970915.1 Sphingomonas sp. Sph1(2015) | reverse complement strand
TGGGGTGGGGCATCGCCATGGGCGTTTCGCTTGCGGAAGCGCCCCACCCCCGGCCCCTCCCCTGAAGGGAAGGGGTGAGCAGAGTTGATCGTTTTCGACTTTAAGCGAAGCCGAAGTCCACGCCCTACCCCCTCAACGAATCGCAGCACGATCCAGTCGAAACTTCAGCAGGTAACTCTTCTGCAAAAACAGCTGGTTGTCATCCGACACCAGCCACAGGATCGTCGCTCCGCCCTCCTGCGTCACCGCCACCCCCTCGAAATTGTCGTGGATCAGCGGCGAATCGAGTTCGGCGATCAACCGCCCCCGTGCCACCCGGCCGGGCGTGATCTGGTCGGCGGAGATCAGCATGATCCGATTCGAGAAGCGAAATGGCAGCCGGAAACGTCGCTCGACAACGACCAGCGCCCCGTCGGGCAGCGCTGCCGCATCGGCGACGTCATATCTGGGCGACACCCGATAGGCGAAGCGGCGGGCATGGCCTTCCAACGGATCGCCGGGAAAGATCAGTGCCTGACGGCTGTTGCGGCGCGACTCGTCGCCGCCACGCCATGATTTGCGCCGGACCCTGGCTTCTTCGGAAATCGTGACGAAGCGCCCATCGGGCATCCGCGCCAGCGATTCGGCGCCGCCGTTTTTCGGCCAGGTCTTCATCCCCTGCGGAGCGACATAGCCCTCTGCCCGGGCAAAGCCGGGCGCATAGCGCCAGATCTGGTTATACCCCTCGAACCCGACCCAAAGCTGCCCCGTCTTCGGATCGACGGCCAGCGATTCGCTGTCGCGATCCCGCTTCTCCCATCCCGTGCCGGGGCCTGAGGGCAGGTTGGAGAAACGCAGGTCGTGCGGCGTCCAGTCCGCCCCCATGCGAAACCGCACGACATTGCCGCCGTCGCTCAGCAGCAGGAAATGGTCCCCCGCCACCGCCAGCGAGGAATAGCCGCCAAAGGCGGGCAAGCGGCTGGTCAGCACGATACCGCCCAGATAGGTCAGCGCGCCCAACGCCCGGCGCGACGGATCGCGCGGGTCGAGATCGACGCGGCGCACGTCCATCTGCGGCCTGCCCTCGAACAGCGGCAGGCGCTGCTCGCCCGACCATCCCGGCACCAGGGCCAATATCAACAGGCAGGACAACAGGATACGCATGCCGCCTCATAGGCGCTGCGGCGCAGCACGACAGCCCCTCGTCCGGGGCCGCCGTCCCGCTTTTGCATGAACGGCGGATAACGGCGGCATTCAGGAAACGCTCAACGCGAATCGGCCAGAAGCGGTGCAACGACGACGGACGGGACCGTCGATCGACACGAGTTTCGGGAGTGAGACCATGATGAAGACCCTGACCCTGGCGGCGACCGCAATGGCGATGATCGGTGGCGCCGTGCTGCCCGCGACCGCTGCCGATGCGCACCGCTATCGCCGGGCGCCTCATTCCGATCGCTATTATCGCGGCTATAACGACGGCGCGCGCGCCGAATATCAGGCCAGCAAGTGCCGCCGTTCGGGTACGACCGGCACGATCGTCGGCGCGGTGGCGGGCGGCCTGCTGGGCCGGACCATCGACACCGATGGCGACCGCACGCTGGGCACGCTGATCGGCGGTGCGGGTGGCGCATTGGCGGGCCGCGCGATCGAGCGGTCGGGCCGTCCGGGTTATTGCCGCTAAACAGTTCGGGCGGGCGGAGCCTGTATCTGCCCCACCCGCCCCCGTTTTCTCGCGTAGCGTATCGAGGCGGAACGCCGATCTCCCCCCGGAGGTCGGCGTTCTTGCTGCTACCTACCCCTGCCCCGAGGGGCGAATGTAACAAAACCTCCGTTCAGCCTGAGCGAAGTCGAAGGCCAAGGGACAAGACCTCGCCAAGTGGCAAACGTCTGGCGTGCGCTTCGACTTCGCTCAGCGCGAACGGCTTGTGAGGATGGTATCAGACTCAATACATATGCTGGCCGCCGTTGATCGACAGGGTCGAACCGGTGACGAAGCCCGCCTCGTCCGAGCAGAGGAAGGCGACGCCGCGCGCGATCTCATGCGCCTGGCCGAGCCGTCCGACCGGGATCTTGGCGACGATCTTCTCCAGCACGTCGGCGGGGACGGCGGCGACCATATCGGTGTCGATATAGCCCGGCGCGATCGCGTTCACGGTCACGCCGACCCGCGCGCCTTCCTGCGCCAGCGCCTTGGTGAAGCCATGGATGCCCGACTTGGCGGCGGCATAATTGACCTGGCCGTACTGGCCCGCCTGCCCGTTGATCGAACCGATATTGACGATCCGACCCCATTTGCGCTCGCGCATGCCGGGGAACACCGCCTTGGCCATGTTGAAGCAACCGCCCAGGTTGGTGTCCATGACCTCCTTCCACATCTGGTAGGTCATCTTCAGCAGCGTGCCGTCGCGGGTGATGCCCGCATTGTTGACGACGATGTCGACCGGGCCGAGGTCCTCGGCGACTTGTGCGACACCGGCCTGCACCGCGTCATAGTCGGCGACGTCCCATTTATAGGCCTTGATCCCGGTGCGCTCCGAGAATTCGCGCGCGCGCTCGTCATTGCCCGCATAGTTGGCGGCGACGATGATGCCCGCCTCCTTCAGCGCCAGGCTGATCGCCTCGCCAATACCGCGCGTACCACCCGTCACAATCGCGACCCGTGCCATTCAACCTCTCCCAAATGAGATTGTGGCTTAAAAGGGGCACACGCCATCCGCAATGGCGAACACCGGGTGAAACGCAATATTACGTTACGGCAACCAGCCCTGAAGCTCGCGTTCGATCAATCCGCGTAGCATCGCGACACCGACATCACTGTCGTTAAGGCACGGGAGATAGGCGAAATGGGTCCCGCCTGCCCCCTCGAAACTTTCGCGTCCGCGAATCGCCAGTTCTTCCAGCGTCTCGATACAGTCGGCGGAAAAGCCCGGTGCCAGGATTGCCACCTTGCGGATGCCGCGCCCCGGCAGCGATTCGAGCACCGTGTCGGTCGCGGGCTCCAGCCATTTAGCGCGCCCGAATCGCGACTGGAACGCGACCAGCAGTTCGCGGTCGCCCAGCGTATCCTTCATCGCCTCGCCCAGCAGCCGTGCGGTCTTGCGGCAATGGCAGTGATAGGGATCGCCCAGTTCCAGCGTCCGCTGCGGCATCCCGTGGAAGCTGGCGACCACCGCCTCGGGCTCGAAGTCGAGCGCGGCGAGTTGCCCCTGCAATTGGGTCTTCAGCGCATCGATATAGAGCGCATCGTCATAATAGGGCGGCAGGGTGCGGATCGCAGGCTGCCAGCGCATCGTCGCCAGATGCGCGAAGGCCCGGTCATTGGCGGTGGCGGTCGTCGCCGCGCAATATTGCGGATAGAGCGGGGCCAGCAGGATACGCTCGCATCCCGCCTCCTTCATCGCCTTCACCTGGTCGGCAATGGCGGGACGGCCATAGCGCATTGCCCAGTCGACCATCACGCCCGGCCCGAACGCATCCTTCAGCGCCACCGCCTGCGCGCGCGTGATCGCGGCCAGCGGCGAGCCATCCTCGCGCCACACCAGCGAATAGGCGTGGGCGGATTTCTTCGGCCGGGTGTTCAGGATGATGCCGCGCAGGATCGGCTGCCACAGCAAGGCCGGAATCTCGATGACACGGCGATCCGACAGGAACTCGCCCAGATAGCGCTTCACCGATTTCGGATCGGGCGCGTCGGGCGTGCCCAGATTCATCAGGAGCACGCCGATCTTGGGGCGCGGGACGGGGGGATGGTCGGGCGGCAGCATCAGGCGGACAACTCCATCGGCAGGCTTCGTATCCGTGGGAAGCCCGGCAGGGTGGCGAGCGCATTGGCGATGGCGGGCGCGACGGGCGGCACCGCCAGTTCGCCCACCCCGCCGGGGGCCTCGTCGGAGGACAGGATTTCGACCGTGATGTCGGGCGTATCGGCGAGTCGCGGCAGGTTCAGCGCACCCAGTCGCGACGGTGCGGCCCAGCCACGATCGAACCCGACCGCCCCGCCGCGCAAGGCGGCCAGGCCGAAGATCAGCCCGCCCTCGACCTGCTGGCGTACGATATCGGGGTTCACCACCCGACCGCAGTCGATGGCGGCGACCAGCCGGTCGACCACCGGCCGTCCGCTTTCGTCCCGGTGCGTCTCCGCCATCACCGCGACATAGCTGCCGCGAAAGCCATGCGCGGCGACGCCCTGCCCGCTACCGACCGCGCCGCCTTCCCAGCCGCCCAGCGAAGCCGCGGTCGACAGGCACCGCGCCAGCCGGGGCTGCTCCCCCAGCATCGCGATCCGCCACGCCAGCGGATCGGCCCCCGCCGCCCGCGCGCATTCGTCGATGAAGGATTCGGTGATGAAGCAGTTCGCGACATGTGCGCCCCCGCGCACATGGCCGGTCGGCAGGGGCAGCGCCGCCTCGTGATGATGCACCGCCAGCGCGGGGATCGCATAGGGCGGCACAGCCCCGCCCATCGCATAGGCGTCGCCTCCGCGCATCCCCCAGCGGACCAGCCCGGCGGGCATCACCCGCTCGGCCAGCGCCGCGCCGGTCGAGGGCGTCGCGATCCGACCGCGCCAACCGACCAGCTTGCCCTGCTCCAGCCGCGCGGTCATCCGGGCCATGGCGGGGGCACGATAAGCGTCGCGGCGCAGATCCTCGGTGCGCGACCATTGGACGTTGACCGGCCGCTTCAACCTGGCCGCGATCATCGCCGCCTGCGCCACCGCGTCCTGTTCCAGCCCCAGGCCGAAACCGCCGCCGATCGGCATGGCGTGGACGACCACCCGGTCCTCAGGGGTCGCCGCCGCCCGCGCCGCGACCTTGCGCGCGGCTTCGGGGGCCTGGGTCGGGACCCACAGCTCCAGCCTGCCATCCTGCCATGCCGCCACCGCCGCGCGCGGCTCGATCGCGGCATGGACGCCGGTGCCGACTCGGTAGCGCGCCTCGATCAGCCCCGGCCCCTCCAGCCCCGCCGCGACATCGCCGCGCGTCAGAACGGTGCGGCCTTCTTGCCTGAGCGCCGACTCCAGTCCCTGCACGATGGCCTGCGTCGTCGGCACCGCCCCGTCGCTGACGGCACGCGGGGCCGCCGCGTCGAGGCCCTTTTGCGCGACCCACCAGCTGCCGGCGGCGACCGCGACCCAGTCCTCGCCCTCGATCACCTCGACGACGCCCGGCACCTTCATCGTCGCCGCGCGGTCGATGCGGATGGCACGCGTGCGGCCCAGCGGCGCATGGCGCAGCGCGACGTGGAGCATGTCGGGCAGGCGGATGTCGGCGGTGAAATTGGCCGAGCCATCGAGTTTGGCGGGCGAATCGAGCCGGGGCACGTCCTTGCCCGCCAGCCGTCCGGCCCCGCCGCTGCCCAGCGGCAGGGGATGCGGCACCGTCTCGCCCGCCGCCGCTTCGGCCAGTTCGGCGAAGCGCAGCCGCTTGTCGCCATGGACGATGAAGCCGTCTTTGGCCTCGCACTCGCTCCAGTCCACACCCCAGCGCCGGGCGGCCGCCTGCGCCATCAGCGCGCGCGCGGTCGCGGCGGCGGCGCGGGCAGGCCCCTCGAACATACGCAGGCTGCTGGACCCGGCGGTCAGCATCACCCGGTCGCGCCGCAGCCATTCGTCGCGCAGGCCCTCCGGCAACCGGCCGAACGCCCCCTCGAACAGCGAATCGACCCCGACCGGATTGGCGTAGAGCGGGCTGATAGGGGCGGGCTCGACCGCGACGGTACGCCAGTCCGCGCCCAGTTCGTCGGCGACCACCTGGGCCAGCGTGGTGGCGATCCCCTGACCATGCTCGGCCTGCGGCACCGCGACGGTGACGATGCCGTCCCGCCCGATCTTCAGCCACGCCCCGAACGCCTGCTCGCCCGGCTCCACCGTCAGGCTGGGCGGGTAGGCGCGCGGCCACAGGCCCCAGGCGACGACCAAGCCAGCGCCAAGCCCTCCGCCGACCAAGATGTTGCGCCTGTTGTACTCCATCGCGGCCGAGCCTTAGCGGACAAGGGCGGGCAGGCAAGCGGGGGGTTTCGCTGTCTCAAAGCGAGGGGGTCGATTGTTCACGCGAAGCCGCGATGGCGCGAAGAAGGATGGTGCGCGCGGAGGCGCGGAGACGCGGAGGGGGACCGGCGACATGGGCGTCCCGCCGTCTCGATCGGCAGACCGTGTCGCTCACTATTAGGCAGACTGGCCTTGCGGCCGTGCCATATACCTCCGCGTCTCCGCGCCTCCGCGCGCACCATCCTTCTTCGCGGCTTTGCGACTTCGCGTAAATCCAAATCGGCGACCGTCCGGCATGGCCTTCGACTACGCTCAGGCTGAACGAAGGTTGGTGCGCATTCCCAAAAGCCCGTTCAGCCTGAGCGCAGTCGAAGGCCACGCCCCAACACGGCACCGAACCCATGGTCTTGGTGTTGTCGCAACGCCGCTCTATGAAGCAGGCCAGAAAGGGAAACGCATTTGATCCTCTCCATGCTTGCCGCCGCCGGGGGCCATATCCGGTTCGAGGATCTGGGGTTGCACCCGGATGTGTTCTCGATCGGCTTCTTCACGCTGCGCTGGTACAGCCTGGCCTATATCACCGGCATCCTGTTCGGCTGGTGGTATCTGGGCAAGATGCTCGACCGGCCCGGCGCGCCGATGTCGCGGGCGCATGCCGACGATCTGGTCTTCTACGCCACGCTGGGCATCATCCTGGGCGGCCGGATCGGCTATGTGATCTTCTACGCGCCCGAGATGTTCCTGCACCCGCTTCGCATCCTGCGGCTGTGGGACGGCGGCATGAGCTTTCACGGCGGCGCGATCGGCGTCGGCATCGGTGTCATCCTGTTCGCGCGCAAGCACAAGCTCAGCTGGCTGCGCATCCTCGACTATCTGGTCTGCGCCGCGCCGGTCGGGCTGTTCCTGGGCCGCCTCGCCAATTTCGTGAACGGCGAGCTGTGGGGCAAGCCGAGCGACGTGCCCTGGGCGATCATCTTCCCGCGCACCGTGCCCTTCGGCCTGCCCGATCCGGCGCGCCATCCCAGCCAGCTTTACGAGGCGGGCCTCGAAGGGCTGGTCCTGTTCGCGGTCATGAGCTTCGCCTTCTGGCGGACCAAGGCGCGTTACGATCCGGGCAAGCTGTCGGGCCTGTTCCTGCTGGGTTATGGCATTGCGCGCTTCATCGTCGAGTTCTTCCGCGAGCCGGACCAGCAACTGCGCGCCTTTGCGGAGATGACCGGGCTGCACATGGGCCAGTGGCTGTGCGTGCCGATGATCCTGGGCGGGCTGTACCTGATGAACTCGGCCAAGGCGCGCCGCGTCCGGGTCGAGCCGATCGCAGGCCCCGACAGCATTTCCTGACGGACTTGCAGCGGCGGGGTCGGGGCGGCAGAGCGGGGGCATGACCAACCCGCTGATCCCCCCCGCCGATCACAGGCCCGAACCTGAGGATGCGCTGCCCGAACGGCTCGCCCGCGCCATCGCGCTGGCTGGGCCGATCCCGGTGGCGCAGTTCATGGCCGCCGCCAATGCGCACTATTACGGCACGCGCGATCCGCTGGGCGCGGGCGGCGACTTCACCACCAGCCCCGAGATCAGCCAGATGTTCGGCGAGTTGGTCGGCCTGTGGTGCGCCGACCTGTGGGACCGGGCGGGACGGCCCGAGGTCCACTGGGTGGAGCTGGGGCCGGGGCGCGGCACGCTGGCGGCGGATGCCCGGCGCGCGATGGCCAAGGCGGGCTTCACGCCCAGCATCCATTTCGTCGAGACCAGCGCCACGCTGCGCACCGCACAAGGCCAGCGGGTCGCCGACGCCACCTGGCACGACACGGTCGAGACGCTCCCCACCGACCGCCCGCTGGTCGTCGTCGCCAACGAATTCTTCGACGCCCTTCCTATCCGCCAGCTCGTCCGTCGCGGCGATGGCTGGCACGAGCGGCTGGTCGCGGCGCAGGACCTGCTCTTCCTGCCGATCGCGGGGCCGCCGGTGCCGGGCGAGATCATCCCCGAATCCTTGCGCGACGCCGAAGCCGGGTCGGTGATCGAGGTCTCCCCGGCCAGCGTCGCGGTGATGCGCAGCCTGTCCGCACGGATCGCCGCGCAGGGCGGGGCCGCGCTGATCGTCGATTACGGCTATGAAGGCCCCGCCATCGCCGACACGCTGCAAGCGGTACGCGGCCATGCCTATGCCAATCCCTTCGACCGGCCGGGCGAGCAGGATTTGAGCGCGCATGTCGACTTCACGACGCTGGCCGCCGCCGCGCAAGGCAGCGGCCTTGCCGCCTTTGGTCCGGTGACGCAGCGCGACCTGCTCGGTGCGCTGGGCATCGACCAGCGCACCGCCAGCCTCGCCCGCGCGCATCCCGACCGTGCCGAGGCGCTGCTTGCCGATCGCAACCGGCTGATGCAGGACATGGGCACGCTGTTCCGCGCATTGGCGGTCGCCCGGCCCGACTGGCCGGTCCCTGCGGGCTATGGCGAATGATCGTCTATCGTGACGCCATGCCCGGCGACGGCGAGGCGCTGGCCGAGATGGCGCGCGCCGCCTTCACCGACACGTTCGGCCATCTCTACCCGCCCGCCGACCTGAACGCCTTTCTGGACGAAGCCTTTGGCCCCGAAGGCCTGCCTGCCCAGATCGGCGATCCCGACTTCACCATCCAACTGGCGGTCGAGGACGACAGGATCATCGGCTTCGCCAAGATCGGCCCGGTCGGCTTTCCCGGCGAATGGCCCGAGGATGCGGTCGAACTTTACCAGCTCTATGTCGCCTCCAGCCATCTGGGCGCGGGCGTCGGCCCCGTCCTGATGGACTGGACGATCGCCACCGCCCGGGCACGGGGCGCGAGCCAGCTGATCCTGTCGGTCTATGTCGACAATCACCGGGCCAAGGCCTTTTACGCACGCTACGGCTTTGTCGATATCGGCCGCTACGACTTCCCCGTGGGCGAGACGATCGACGAGGACCGGATCATGAGGCTGTCGCTATGACCATCGAAGCACTTCGGACACCCTTGCTGGCGTCCATCGCCCACGGTTTCCTCGGGCGACGCGGCGGGGTGTCGGCGGGCATCCATGGCGGGCTGAATGTCGGACTGGGCTCGCAGGACGACGCCGATTCGGTTGCCGAGAATCGCCGCCGCGCGCGCGACGCGGTGCTGCCCGGTTCGCGCCTCATCACCTGCTACCAGATCCATTCGGCCGAGGCGGTCACGGTGCTGACCCCGCCCGAGGACGATGTCCGCCCGCACGGCGATGCGCTGGTGACGGACCGGCCGGGGCTGCTGCTCGGCATCCTCACCGCCGACTGCGCGCCCGTGCTGTTCGCTGATGCGGAGGCAGGCGTTGTCGGGGCCGCCCATGCCGGGTGGAAGGGCGCGCTGGGCGGAATCACCGATGCGACCCTGCTCGCCATGGAAGCGCTGGGTGCCCGGCGCGAGCGGATCGCCGCCGCCATCGGCCCGTGCATCGCCCGCGCCAGCTATGAGGTCGACGCCGCCTTCCTCCGCCGATTCGCGCAAGCCGCTCCGGAGAATGAACGCTTCTTCGCCGACGGCACCCGCGCGGATCATTATCAGTTCGACCTGGAAGCCTATGTCGCCCATCGCCTGGCCGCCGCGGGCGTCGCGCGCGTCGCGGCGCTGGGCGAGGACACCTATGCGCAAGAGGACCGCTTCTTCAGCTTCCGCCGCGCCACCCATCGCGGCGAACCCTCTTATGGTCGCCAGATCTCGTTGATCGGCATCGGCTGAGCCTCGCCAAAGCCATTCGCCGCGTTATCCTGGCGGCATGGCCGCCGACAGGGCGGCACCTGTTCCCGAGGAGACCCACATGCCGACCGAATCCGATCTGACCGGCGTCCCGCCGCAAGACCCGGCCGCAACCGAGCGCAAGAGCGATGTGACCAGCATCGGCGACCGCAAGCTGAAGCCGTCCACGCTGATGATGGGCCACGGCTTCGACCCCGTGCTGTCGGAGGGTTCGCTGAAGCCGCCGATCTTCCTGACCTCGACCTTCGTCTTCCCCAATGCGGCGGCGGGCAAGCGGCATTTCGAGGGGGTGACCGGCAAGCGCCCCGGCGGCGCGGACGGGCTGGTCTATTCGCGCTTCAACGGGCCGAACCAGGAAATCCTGGAGGATCGCCTGGCCATCTGGGACGAGGCGGAGGACGCGCTGACCTTCTCCAGCGGCATGGCGGCGATCGCCACGCTGTTCCTGTCGATGGTCCAGCCGGGTGACGTCATCGTCCATTCCGGCCCGCTCTATGCCGCGACCGAGACGCTGATCGGGCGTATCCTGGGCCGGTTCGGCGTGCAGTGGCTCGACTTCCCCGCCGGTGCCACGCGCGAGGAGATCGACGCGGTGCTGACCAAGGCGGCGGCCATGGGCCGCGTGCCGCTGATCTATCTGGAAAGCCCCGCCAACCCGACCAACGCGCTGGTCGATATCGAGGCGGTGGCGGCCGCGCGCGATGCGGTCTTTGCCGATCACGCCGAGAAGCCGCCGATCGCGATCGACAACACCTTTCTGGGGCCGCTCTGGCAACGGCCGCTGAAGCATGGCGCCGATCTGGTCGTCTATTCGCTGACCAAATATGCGGGCGGCCATTCGGATCTGGTCGCGGGCGGCGTGCTGGGGTCGAAGGCGCACATCGCGACCATCCGGTCGATGCGCAACACCATTGGCACGATCTGCGACCCCAATACCGCCTGGATGCTGCTCCGCTCGCTGGAGACGCTGGAACTGCGGATGAGCCGCGCCGGCGAAAACGCCGCCAAGGTCTGCGCCTTCCTGCGGGACCACCCGAAGGTCGAGCGGGTTGGGTATCTCGGCTTTCTCGAAGGCACGCCCGGCCTGGAGCGTCAGGCGGACATTTATCGCCGCCACTGCACCGGCGGCGGATCGACCTTCTCGCTGTACCTGAAGGGCGGCGAGGCGGAATCCTTCCGCTTCCTAGACGCCTTGCGCATCGCCAAGCTGGCCGTCAGCCTCGGCGGCACCGAGACGCTGGCCAGCCATCCCGCTGCGATGACGCACCTCTCGGTCCCCGACGAACGCAAGGCGGCCTTGGGCATCACCGACAATCTGGTCCGCATCTCGATCGGCGTCGAGGATGCCGACGACCTGATCGCCGATTGCGAACAGGCGCTGGCGGCGATCTGATCGTTCAGGCGGCGGCGAGCGCGGTGTAGAGCCGCGCCGTCAGCCGCCCCAGCGTCGCGCGAAACAATGAGGGATCGTTCAGGGCGCGGGACAGCACCACCGCGCCCTGGATACCGCTGACCACATCCTGCGCCAGCGTGGCGGCATGATCCTCCGCCACGCCGCCGCGCACCAGCAGCGTCTGGAGCGCGGCGATCCAGCGCCGGAAATAGCCCGCGATCGGCTCCGCAAAGGGGTCGCGCGTCGCGCCCAGCCCCCATGCCCCGATCAGGCAGGCGCGCTGGCCGGAGCGGAAATAGCGATCGACCTCGACCATCATCGCATCGATTCCGGCGCGCGGATCGTCGGCCTGCTCCAGCGGGGTGAAGATCGCCGCGTCGAACCATCCCGCGACATCGGCCAGCACGGCGGCGGCCATCTCCTGTTTTCCGCCCGGAAAGAAGTGATACAGGCTGCCCCGCCCCAGCCCCGTCGCGGTGCCGATCAGCGACAGGCTGGCCCCCGCATAGCCATATTCGCGAAACACCTCGGCCAGCCCCGGCAGCGCGTCGGCGCGCTCGGCGATCATCCGCGCCATGGTCAGAGGCCCAGTTCGCTCAAGCCCGGATGATCCGCGGGACGCACGCCCAGCGGCCAGTGGAACAGCCGGTCGTCTTCGCGGATCGCCAGATCGTTGATCGACGCGATCCGCCGCCGCATCCGGCCATCCTCGGCAAAGTCCCAATTCTCATTGCCATAGGACCGGAACCACCGGCCCTGCGCGTCATGCCACTCATAGGCGAAGCGCACCGCGATCCGGCTGTCCTGATGCGCCCAAAGCTCCTTGATGAGTCGATACTCCAACTCGCGATCCCATTTGCCGCGAAGAAAGGCGACGATCGCATCATGCCCCGTCAGGAATCGGTCGCGATTCCGCCAGGGACAATCGGGCGTATAGGCCAGCGCCACGCGCTCGGGATCGCGGCTGTTCCAGGCATCTTCGGCCGCGCGCACCTTCTGCACGGCGGTTTCGGTGGTGAACGGTGGCAGGGGCGGGCGCATATTCACTTCCCTTTTCGACCAGAAAGACGAGTCTTTACCGATTGGTACAAGTCGAAAACAGCCAAGGCAAGCGGCATAAGGCCGGGGGACGCGGACAAATAATGGAACCGGCGGGTGGCGGGGTCCATCGCCCGTCGGCGCTTCATGGCCCTGATATCGCGATGGAAAAGCCGCCAGCACCTGGGTCTCGCACCGTGGCCGCTACAGGGGCCTTAAGGGTTCGTTTCCACTCCCGCGCATAGCGCGAACCAATGCTCACGGCCCATCAGATCGACCTTGTTCAGCACAGCTTCGCTACGATCCTTCCTCTCACGGACCAGGCCGCCGCCGAATTCTATCGCCGTCTTTTCGCGCTTGCCCCCGACACCCGCCCCCTGTTCGGCAACGATATGGAGCCACAGGGGCGCAAGCTGTTCCTGACATTGGCAACGGTGGTGGATGCGCTGGACCGGCTCGACACGGTCGTTCCGGTGGCGCGCGAACTGGCGATTCGGCATGTCGGCTATGGCGCGAAGCCCCATCATTACGAGGCCGTCGGATCGGCGCTGATCGAAACGCTGCGGGGCGGACTGGGCAGCGGTTTCGACCGCGATACCGAAGCCGCCTGGGGCGCGGCCTATGCCATTCTGTCCGGCACCATGCTGGCGGCTGCACGCCAGACATCGCACTGATGGCGCAACAGGCGTCGCCCGTCGCGCCAAGCCTGGATGCGCATCTGGGCAATATCGCGGACCGCCTGATCGACATTGCGGGCTGTGTCGCATCGGAAGCGGAAGCCGCAACCGCCAGCGTCCGGGGCATGAGCGATCAGGCCGAGCGTGTGGCGTCACTGGCGGCAAGCCTGGAGGCAGCAGCAGGCATCATGGCCGGAGCCGTCAGGCAGCAGGCCGAAGCCCTGGCGATGGCCCGCGAATCGCTCACGGCCAACAAGCTGGTCGTGGATACGCTGGACCAGTCTATCGGCCGCGTCGCCTCGATCAGTGCCACGATCGCCACCATCGCGCAGGAAAGCCGGATCCTGAGCCTGAATGCCCGAATCGAAGCCGCGCGTGCGGAATCGGGGGCCAGCGCCTTTGCCGTCGTCGCGACGGAGATGGCGGTGCTTGCGACCCGCACCAAGACGGCAACCGACGATATCGGGGCCAACGCGCTGGCTATCGCGCATGATATCGGCGCGGCCGGAGACATGGTGGCAGCCTATGAGATGCTGGTCAGCGAGCAGGACGAGCTGCTCACCCGTTCGCTCGACCACGCCGCCAGTCAAAGCGATGCCGCACGGGAACTGGCGACGATCACGGCCGAGGCGGTCGGCGCCATCGATCAGGCCGCCTCGGCCATCGGACGGGTCGGTGCCCATGCCGTGGCGGTCAAGGTTCTGGCCCGCCAGCTTTCGCGCTTGAGCCGTCGCGACGATCGCGAGACCGGCGGATAACCCCTCGCCCCTGTGAGCGACGAGAAGCCGCCACCCATTTCGATGCAGTTCTTCCTTGTGCCCGGACAAACGAAAAGGCCCGGCGTCGCATCGCTGCAACGCCGGGCCTCGACGCCCGAAAAGGGAGGCTTATTCAGCCGAGGAGGATCAGCCCTCGTTCTGCAGGTTGACCGCTGCGTACTTGCCGCGACGATCGACCTCGATCTCGAACTGCAGGCGATCGCCTTCGTTCAGCGAGCCCATGCCGGCGCGCTCGACGGCCGAGATGTGGACGAACGCGTCGGGCTGTCCGTCGTCGCGCTGAATGAAGCCGAAGCCCTTCATCGCGTTGAAGAACTTGACCGTGCCGGTCGCCTTCTCGCCGGTCAGCTGACGCTGGGGAGCGCCGCCGAAACCACCGGCCGCACCGCCGCGGGGACCGCGGTCACGGTCGCCGCCGAAGCCGCCTTCGCGCGGCTCGCGGGGAGGCGCACGATCGGTGACGGGAAGCGGCTCGCCTTCGATCTTCAGCTCGGTGGCCGAGATACGGCCGCCGCGATCGACGAGGGTGAAGCCGAGCGGCTGGCCTTCGGCCAGGCCGGTCAGGCCCGCCTGCTCGACGGCCGAGATGTGAACGAACACGTCTTCGCCGCCGTCATCGCGCACGACGAAGCCGAAGCCCTTCTGCGCGTTGAAGAACTTGACGACGCCCGTGCCTTCGCCAACGACCTGGGGGGGCATGCCGCCGCCGCCACGACCGCCGCCGAAGCCGCCACCGCCACCGCCACGGAAACCACCGCCGCCGCCGCCGCCGAAGCGATCACCGCCGCCGAAGCCGCCACGATCGCCACCACCGCCGAAGCGATCGCCGCCACCGAAACCGCCGCCGAAGCCGCCGCCGCCGAAGCGATCACCGCCGCCGAAGCCGCCGCCGAAGCCGCCTTCATCGCCGCCGCCGAAATTTTCCCGCTTGTCGCGGCCACGCGAGCCGCGATTGCCCCGGCTACCTCTATCGAAACTCATAAGCCCTGTTCGTCTTCCCGGTTCGCCCGCAAATCCTGTCCTCAAGAACCGTGCGCCGGACGAAGAGCGCGGATCTTTTGGCGCCAAACCTTTTGCGCCTAGTGGGGATGCATAACGCAGAAGGACAGCCATCGCGAACGAAATCGTGCGAACCCGTCTCGCTTTGGCGCGAACGAGGCAGATTACGTCGGAATTGTGGCCGAAACTCCACAACATCTTTGGCCGAATCGGCGAATCACCCGTCCGCCCCTGCGGGTCGTCAGGCGCGACCGCCTTTTCTCCGTCGCCCCGCCCGATCGCGGTTGAGGCTTGGCCCCGCCCCCGCTAGGGCAGGCAGCATGACCGTTCACCTGCACGAAGAAGACATTCCCGCCGATCTGTTCGCCCCCGGCGCGTCGATCGCCGTAGATACCGAGACGATGGGCCTCATCACCCCGCGCGACCGGCTGTGCGTCGTCCAGCTGTCGGACGGCGGCCCCGACGAGCATCTGGTCCGCTTCGCGCCCGACAGCGACTATGCCGCGCCGAACCTTCGCGCGCTGCTCGCCGATCCGGCCCGGCTGAAGCTCTATCATTTCGGGCGGTTCGATATCGCCGCGATCCGCCATTATCTGGGTGTCGTCGCCGCCCCGGTCTATTGCACCAAGATCGCCTCGCGGCTGATCCGCACCTATACCGACCGCCACGGCCTGAAGGAGCTGGTCCGCGAGCTGCTCGGCGTCGAGCTGTCCAAGGCGCAGCAGTCGTCGGACTGGGGGGCGCCCGAGCTGTCCGATGCGCAGCGCGAATATGCCGCGTCGGACGTGCGCTATCTGCACCGCATGAAGGTCGAACTCGACAAAAGGCTGGAGCGGGAAGGCCGGATGGAACTGGCGCAGGCCTGTTTCGATTTCCTGCCTGCACGTGCCGAGCTGGATCTGGCGGGCTGGCCCGAGGTCGATATCTTCGCCCACGCCTGAACCATTGACGCCTGATCCGGGCACGATAGGGAGCCATCATGTCCGAGATCGCCGACCGCGTCCGTACCCAGCGCCAGCACTGGGCCGCGCCGGGCAGCCGTCACGACCGTTTCGTGACGCTCGCACGCTGGCTGCTGCCCAGCGCGATCGGCGTGCTGACGGCGTTCCTGGTGATGGCGCCGATCTATTCGTCCAGCGAAGTGTCCTTCGTGCTCGACAAGAAGAAGGTCGAGGTCGCCAAGGAACGGATGAAGATCCAGGCGGCGCAGTATCGCGGCGTCGACGACAAGGGCCAGCCCTTCTCGCTGGATGCAGGCTCCGCGATCCAGCGCAGCTCGGCCGAGCCGGTGGTGCAGCTCAACAAGCTGTCCGCCGCCATCCGCCTGTCGGACGGCCCCGCCACGGTCAGCGCCAATTCGGGCCGCTATGACATGAGCACCGAGCAGGTGCAGCTGGACGGGCCGCTCGATTTCCGGTCGGCGGGCGGATACGACCTGCGCACGCATGACGCGACCATCGACCTGCAGCAGCGGACGCTGGTTTCGGGCGGCGCGGTGACCGGCCAGGTGCCGCAGGGCCATTTCAGCGCGAACAAGATGCGGGCGGACCTGGAAAATCGTACCGTCCGGCTGGAAGGCAACGCCCGCTTGCGCATCGTCCCGTAAAGCCCGAAATAGCCGTCCATGCACAAGCTCTTCGCCGCCGCGGCTCCGGCCCTTCTCGTCCTGGCAGTGTCCGCGGCCGCGCAGGTCAAGCACAACAGCCGCGCGCCCGTCGATTTCGGCGCCGACGTCATCGAATTGCAGGACAAGCAGAACCGCGCCGTCCTGTCGGGCAACGTCTCGCTGCGCCAGGCGGAGATGACGCTGACGGCGGCGCGGATGACGGTGTTCTATACGGGGCAGGTGCTGGGCGGAAAGCCGCAGGTGTCGCGCTTCGACGCCTCGGGCGGCGTCGTCGTCAAGCGTCCCGACCAGACCGCGCGCAGCAATTATGCGATCTACGACCTCAACCGCCGGGTCATCACCATGCTGGGCAACGTCACGCTGACCCAGGGCGGCAATACGGTGAATGGCGGGCGGCTGACGCTGAACCTCGATACCGGCCGCGCGGTCATCGACGGCTCGTCGGTGGCGGGCGGCGCGTCCTCGGGCACGGGCAGCGCGGTCACGCGGGCGCCGTCGGGCCGGGTCACGGGCACCTTCTCGGTCCCCGATCGCAACTGAGGCGTGACGCGGGGGCGTGCCCCGCGCTAACGTGCCGCCAGCTAAGGAAAGAACGGGCCGATGGACATGGAAACCCCGATTCGCGAGGCAAGTCATCGCAACGCGCCCGTCTCGGAGCCGCCGGTCGCCCATGGCCTGCAGGTCGTGTCGATCGCCAAGAGCTATGACAAGCGCGTCGTCCTGACCGACGTGTCGGTGTCGGTCGGGCGCGGCGAGGTGATCGGGCTGCTCGGCCCCAACGGCGCGGGCAAGACGACCTGCTTCTACTCGGTCATGGGGCTGGTGAAGCCCGATTCGGGCCGCATCATGCTGGACGGCGAGGATATTACCGGCCTGCCCATGTATCGCCGCGCGATCCTGGGCCTGGGCTATCTGCCGCAGGAAACCTCGATCTTTCGCGGGTTGTCGATCGAGAAGAATATCCTGACCGTGCTCGAACTGGCCGAGCCGGACCCGGCCGAGCGCGCGCGCAAGCTCGACAAGCTGCTCGAGGAATTCGGCCTGACCCGCCTGCGCGCCGCGCCCGCCATGGCGCTGTCGGGCGGTGAGCGCCGCCGGGCCGAGATCGCCCGCGCGCTGGCCGCCGACCCGTCGATCATGCTGCTCGACGAGCCGTTCGCGGGCATCGACCCGATCTCGATCGCCGATATCCGCGATCTGGTGAAGGACCTGAAGCGGCGCGATATCGGCGTGCTGATCACCGACCATAATGTCCGCGAGACGCTGGACATCGTCGACCGCGCCTACATCATCTATGACGGGCGCGTGCTGTTCAGCGGTTCGCCGGAGGAACTGGTCGCCGACGCCAATGTCCGCCGCCTGTATCTGGGCGAGGGCTTTTCGCTCTGACCGCATGAGGACACCGCGTCGATCCGCTCCTGATGGCATGACCGGCGTGGACAGGGTGCCGTGAGCCTCGCGCCGCGCCTCGACATCCGCCAGTCGCAATCGCTGGTGATGACGCCGCAGCTTCAGCAGGCCATCAAGCTGCTGACGCTGTCGAATCTGGAGGTCGAGGCGTTCATCGCCGAGGAGGTGGAGAAGAACCCCCTGCTCGACGCCAGCGCGGTGCGGGAAGTGGCGACACCCGAACGCCCCGAGCGCGAGGCACCCGCCGGGGCCGACGAACTGGTCGCCGGGACGGCGCCCTCGGAGGACCGGGGCCTCGACCTGGATTACGCGACCGAGAGCCATCAGCAGGACAGTGTCGCCGATGGCGGCACGGGACCGGATGGCGGCCTGTCGCTGAACGGGACGAATGGCAGCGGCGGGCTGGGCGGCGAGGACGGGCCGGACTGGGATTCGCTGGCCAATGACGCGCCCAGCCTGGCCGAGCATCTGGAGGCGCAGGTTGCGCTGATCCTGTCGGGCACCGAGCTGACCATCGCCGCGCATATCATCGACCAGCTGGACGAGGCGGGCTATCTGACCGTGCCGCTGGACGAGATCGCCGGGCGGCTGGGCGTACCCCTCGCCATGGTCGAGGCAGTGCTGAAGGTGGTGCAGGGGCTGGACCCGACAGGCGTCGGCGCGCGCGATCTGGCCGAATGCCTGGCGCTGCAAGCCAAGGAGGTCGACCGCTACGACCCGTGTATGGCCAAGCTGATCGCCCATCTCGACCTGCTGGCACGCGGGGAACTGGTGCGGTTGAAACGCATCTGCGGCGTCGATGACGAGGACATGGCGGACATGATCCGCGAGCTGCGCGGCTATGATCCCAAGCCCGGCTGCCGTTATGGCGGCGAGCCGTCCCAGGCGGTGGTGCCCGACCTGTTCGTCACCCGGACCAAGGCCGGTTGGGGCATCGAGCTGAACACCGCCACCCTGCCCCGCGTGCTGGTCAATCGCCGCTATTACCAGGAACTGCGCCACGGCCCGCAGGACAAGGGGTCCAAGGCCTGGCTCGCCGACTGCCTCGCCAGCGCCAACTGGCTGATGAAGGCGCTCGACCAGCGACAGCGGACGATCATCCGTGTCGCCACCGAGATCGTGAAGCAGCAGGAGGCGTTCTTCCTGCACGGCGTCGCGCATCTGAAGCCGCTGACGCTCGCCCGAGTCGCCGAGGCGATCGGAATGCATGAATCGACCGTCAGCCGCGTGACGAGCAACAAATATCTCAGCTGCGCGCGCGGCCTGTTCGAACTGAAATTCTTCTTCACCAGCGGCATCGCGGCGGCGGACGGTGGCGACGCCGTTTCGGCGGAGGCGGTGAAGAGTGCGATCAAGGCGCTGATCGCGAACGAGGGCGCCAAGATCCTGTCGGACGACACGCTGGTCGAGCTGCTCCAGGCCAAGGGCTTCGACATCGCCCGGCGAACGGTCGCCAAATATCGGGAGTCGCTGGGGATTGGCAGCTCGGTCCAGCGTCGCCGCGCCCGTGCCCTGGCGGGGTGACGTCGCGCATGGCTTGAACGTCCATCGACGTGTATTACATCAAACATACACAAGATTGCGAGGCCAGGCCGATGGGCAAGAAGAAGCACAAGAAGAAGCAGAAAAAGGCCAGGCTGGACGAGCAGCCCGGCACGTCCTCCGGATCCTCGTCCCTGCACCGGATCGGTCAGGCACTGCTCGACCAGGCACGCAGTCCGGCCGGGCGGCAATTGCTCGCCACCGGGCTGATCGTCGCGGCCTCGGCGCTGGCGCGAGAAACCACGCGGCGGCCGAACGACGGCGCGGCCCCGTCCCCAGAGCCAGCCAGTCCCGAAACGCCCCCACCGCAACAGGAAGGCGGAACCACCAAATCGGGCATATCCGAGGTCGTCGCCTTTGCTGGCATGGCGCTATCGGCGCTGGATCAATTCATCCATCGCCCGCCATCCGACAACAAAGGCTGAAACCGCTTTTCGGGGCGGGACGGGTCCGTGGGGCCTCTCCCGTCTTCTGCCTGATACCATGGTCATCGGGTTCAGCCCCTCGCCTTCGACTTCGCCCAGGCGGCACGGAGCGGGCAAGGGGTCTGGATATCCTAACCCGTTTCGCCTGGGCAAAGTCGAAGGCCGCGATATTGCCCATCCCCGGACGATGATCGAAAATGTCGCTCGACATGGGCGGCAAAACGGGGGGAGCGAAGCGATCGCTCAACCCCCGGCACCGACGCGCGATGCCGGTTTTCCCGGCGGCTTCCACTCCTGCTTATAACTATCGTTGAAGCGCGACGATGGTACAGCCTAGGCCGATGCACGGCGGAAGCAAGACAAAAAAAGGGCCGGTCTTGCGACCAGCCCATGAAAGTTTTTAGGAGAGGATGCCTGAAAGGCCCGCTCTCTATGCCGAGGCCGTACGATTTACACAAATGCAACCTCATTAATTTTGGTTGCATATTTTGCATCTGCCTATCTGTGTGCTTGGCAGCGTGCCCGCCAAGGCGATTTGCGGGTCCCGTTCTGCAATATAGGTGGACCACAATCCGTATGTTCCCCCTGTTTATATTCTGCCGCCTAGGTTTATCCCGTTCGATCTCCGGACGATTTTAGGCCGCTGATCGATGCCGGGCATCAACATCGGTCAAATATAAAATCGGTCATAAACCATCTAAATTCGGTCCGATGCTGCACAGAAAGGTTGACCTCCCGTGATTGACGGCTAGGTCACGGGGAAACAACAGGAGCGTATCATGGCCGACGACCCTATCGATGTGAATGCCGTAGAACTGGCAACTGAGCTGACCATTGCGTGGTTGGGCAATCCCAATACCCGCACCTCGTCGGAAGAGGTTCCGGCGTTCCTCCACAAGATGCACGAGACCGTGTCTTCGCTTCTGGGCAGCACGCCACAGGCGAGCGACGTCGAAGCGCCGACCGAATATGTTCCGGCCGTCTCGGTTCGCAAGTCGCTGGCGTCGAAGGATCACATCGTTTCGATGATTGACGGCAAGCCCTACAAGACGCTGCGCCGTCACCTGGCCACCCATGGCCTGACGCCGGAGGAATATCGTGAGCGTTACGGCCTGAAGCCCGACTATCCGATGGTCGCCGAGAGCTATTCGGAAAGCCGCCGTGCGATGGCCAAGAAGATCGGCCTGGGCCGCAAGCCCGGCCCGCGCAACGCCACGGCTACCCCCGCCCCGCGCAAGACGCGCAAGGGCGAGGCCGCCGACGGCGAGTAATCGCGTCGCGATCGACCGATCGCAAGACCCGTCCGACGTCCTCGCTCTTCTCCCGGAGCAAGGCCATCGGACGGGTTTTGTTTTGTACGAAGCTAGGGTTTGCGGCCAATCCGTTCGAAGCGGTAAGGAGCTTGGCAAGCGCGGCAAAGCCGGCTCCCAAAAGGCGGATGGCCCCAATGATGGCAACGAGCGATATTTTTCAACGCTGGGTTGAATTTCGCCCCTCATGCGTCTATATCGCTAAGCAACATGGCCGCCCCCTCTGTTGCCTCTGGCATCAAGGGACGGCCTTCTTCATATAAGGGGCTGATGCTTGCCCCCTATACCAAACCTCATCTCAGTTTTGGCGATCAGCTTACGCTTCTCCGCGAGCGAGGTTTGGACGTTACCGATGCCGCCAAGGCCGAGCATCATCTTCAGCGAATAGGCTATGGGCGCCTTGCCCCCTATTGGGAACCGTTCCAGCAGCGCATCCCCAACCCGGCCGACGCTACCAAAACGATACGGCTTGATGCTTTCCAGACTGGTTCCGAGTTTCGCCACGCGGTCGATCTGTACCTATTCGACAAGCGGCTTCGCCTGCTTTTCCTCGACGTCATCGAGCGGATCGAAGTCGCCTTGCGTGTGGACCTTGCCCATGCCCTGGGGCGGCGCGATCCATGGGCGCATCGCTTCCCCGTCCATCTGGACACCCATCGAGCGAACGAGGTCATGCCAACCGGCCAGCCCGGGACGCGTCATCAAAGCTGGTTGACCAAGGTCGATCAGGCCGCCACCCGGTCGCGCGAAGCCTGGGTCGTGGAGTTCCGCGCAACCTATAGTTCGCCGCTACCGATCTGGATGGCGGTCGAAACCTGGGATTTCGGCACCTTGTCCTGGCTTCTCGAAATGGCCCATCCGCAAGATCGCGCCACCATTGCCCGGCGCTACGCATTGCTGCCTAACGTCTTGGTCAGCTGGATCAGGACGTTGGCGCTGATCCGTAATATTTCGGCCCACCACGCCCGGTTATGGAATGCCGGCATCGTCCACCAGCCGAAGGTGCCTCAGGGTCCGGAAACCGCTGCCGTGCACCATATTGGCGGGGATATTGCACGGCGAACCCGAGTCTATGGCGCGACGGTCATAGCCCACTATCTCGCCCGGCGAATCGCGGCCGGGACATCCTGGGGTTCGCGCATGAAGGAGCATTGGCTGGACTTTCCCGTCATGCCTCATGCCAACCCCGCTCAGGCGGGCTTTTTGCCGGGATGGGACCGGGAAGCGATCTGGGACTGAAGAACCCTAGGTCGAAATGCTCGCCCCCTATTGCCCGAACACACCCTTGCGATAGAGCAGCGTAATCGCCACGCGGCGGTTGCGCGGGTCGGCTGGATTGCCCGCGATCATCGGTTCGCGGTCGGCCACGCCCTCGATCCGCTCGAACCGTGATTCGGGCAGGCCACCGGCGGCCAGGCGACGGCGGGTCGCCTCGGCGCGGCTGGAGGAGAGCAGCCAGTTGTTCATCGCGCGCGGATCGCCGTAAGGCACGCTGTCGGTGTGGCCGCGGATCATGATCGTGTTGGGCACATCGGCGACCGTCTTGGCGATGGTGCCGATCAGATCGGACGCCGCCGGGGTCAGGTTCGTGGTGCCGGTCGCGAACATCGAATAATCGGCATTGTCGACCAGGTCGATGCGCAGGCCGTCATCGGTCGGGATGAATCGCACCTGCTGCGCCAGTTTGCGGAGCTGGGGCGTGACCTGCATCTTCTTCAACAGTTCGCGCTTGATCGCGTCGAACGTCTTCTTGTCCTGCACGACGGCATTGGGATTGCGCAGCGAGCCCTTGTCGCCGGTCCCGGCCTTTTCGCCGCCGCCCTCCATCACCTTGGGAATGATGACCTGAAGGCGGCCGCTGGCGGCCGTCTGCTGCTGGCGGCCTGCGCCGGGTCCACCGTTCAGCACGCCGCCGCCGATGCCTGTCGACTTGGTGTCGATCAGCGTCGGCGCGAAATAGTCGGCGATGCCCTTGCGCTGCTTCTCGGTGGTCGCGCCCAGCAGCCAGAGCAGCAGGAAGAACGCCATCATCGCCGTCACGAAGTCGGCATAGGCCACTTTCCACGCACCGCCATGATGCCCGCCATGGCCATCGGCGATGATCTTCTTGACGATGACGATCTTGGGCGGCTCGTTCTTGCCATGCGGTGCGCGGGCCATGGCTTACTTGCCCCGCAGGCCGTCGAACACCTCGGCGAAGCCGGGCTGGTCCTTGTGCTTGATACCCGAGCGGGCCGCCTCGATGACCAAAGGCTGGGGATGGCCGTGGAGCGAGGCGATGATGATCTGCTTGACCACGTGATAGATGGCGGCGTCGGCATCGATCACCTGCTTCAGGCGCCCCGCGAACGGGTTGACGATGCCATAGGCCAAGAGCACGCCCATGAAGGTGCCGACCAGCGCCGAGCCGATCATGCCGCCCAGCACGCTCGGCGGCTTGTCGATCGAGCCCATGGTCTTCACGATGCCGAGCACGGCCGCGACGATGCCGAGCGCGGGCAGCGAGTCGGCCAGGCTCTGCAGCGTGCCCTGTGGCCCCTCGACCTCGTGGTGATGGGTCTTGATCGCATTGTCCATGACCTCCTCGACCGCATGGACGTCGAGCGTTCCCGACGACACGACGACCAGGCGCAACGTGTCGGCGATCAGGTTGACAAGCGTATGGTCGGCGACCAGGCGGGGATATTCGGCGAAGACCGAGGAGGACTTGGGGTCCTCGACATGCGGCTCCAGCGCGATCGGGCCTTCGGTGCGCAGCATCTTCATCAGCTTGGACACGAGGAAGATGACGTCGAGATAGTCCTGCTTCTTGTATTTCGGACCCTTGAAGATCTTGCCCATCGCGCCGCCCAGCGCCTTCAGCTCGGCGCCGCTATTGCCGATGACCAGCGCACCGACGGCCGCGCCGCCGATGATGAGCATTTCGTGGGGGATCGCCTCGAACACGGGGCCGAGCTTGCCGCCGGTGATGGCGAACCCGCCGAACACCATGCCGAGCAGGATGACTAGGCCGATGGCAGGAAACATGGTGAACCGATTCTCCCGAAGACCGGCCGCAGCGCCCGTCAGATCACCGGCCTAGCCTGGTAAGGTCAAAATACAGTTACCGGGCCGATGCCCGGCCGCGATCATTTCAGATAATCGAACAGCGACAGGCTGGTCAGCTTGGTGAAGCTGGCCTGGGTCGCCTGAAGCACGGTCATCGTCTGTTGCAACTGCGTGATGGTCGTGACCGGATCGGCATCCTCGATACTGGAGCGCAACTGCGCCCGGTCGGTGCTGGCGGCCCGTTGCAGCCCCTGCTGCAACTCGACCCGCGCCTCGCGCGCGCCGACCGAGGCCTGCACGGTCGCGACATTGTCGTTGGCCGCCTTCAGCTTGTCCATCGCGTCCTTGATCGTCGCGCTGGCATCGCCACCCGACTTGAGCGCGGTGACGAGCGTGTTGAGGACGTTCAGCGTGTCGTCGTTCGCGCCCGCCTTGAACACGCGGTCGGCGCCGACCGAGACGTCGACGCTCTGGCCATCGGCGATCGGGATGTCGGACACATTGGCCTGCGAATAGGCGTAGCGGCCATTGACCATCGTCACCGCATCGGTGCCCGCCGCCGCACCGAACAGGGGCAGGCCGCGCGAGTCCTTGGAATTGGCAAGGCCCAGCAGCGCGTCGCGGATCGAGGCGATCTGGTCGCCCACGCTCGACCGATTGGCCGCGTTCAGGGTGCCGTTCGCCGCCTGGGTGGTCAGCTCCAACGCCTTCTGCACCTGGTTGCCGATCTGGCCCAGCGTCGTATCGGCCTGTTGCAGCAACGAGCCCGCCAGCGTCAGATTGGTCTTGTACACCGCATCGTCGGCGTCGCGGCGATCAAACTCGGCAACCTGGGCGGCGGCGGCGGCGTCGTCCGACGGGTTGATCAGCTTCTTGCCGGTCGAGATCTGGACCTGCAACGCATTCGCCTTGCCGGTCAGCTCGGTCATCCGCCGCGAGGCGGTGTCGTAGAAGACGCTGGTGGAAATCTGCATGACCGTTACCGCAGCTCGAGAATGGATTGGAAGGTTTCGCGTGCCGCCTGGATCACCCGGCTGGTCGCCGAATAGGCCTGCTGGAAACGCATCAGCGTCACCGCTTCCGAGTCGAGCGTGACACCCGAGGCCGCCGACAGCGTGGCCTTGGCCCCGTCGCTGATCGCGGACTGCGCATCGGCGACGGTCTGGCGCTGTTTCAGCGTGGTCGCGTTGTCGGTGACGATCTGGGTCAGCTTGCCTTCGAACCCGACCGACCCGCGCACGCTTTCCAGCGCGGCCAGATTGTCGGCGTTGCGCGAGCCCTGATTGCCCTTCGCCGCCGCGATCTTCGATCCGTCGGTCAGCAACAGGCTCATCTGCGCGGTGCCCGCCGTCAGGCCGAACATCGCCGTGCCGGTCGCGCCGGTCAGGTCCTGGCCGCCGGCCTGGAGGCCGTTCACCGTCTCGACGAAATTCTTGGCCACCTGGTTGAAGGCGCCGCGTGTCGCGTTGATCCGTTCGGCCCCGTCCAGCATCCCCGCCATCGCGCCGCCGCTGGGCACGAAGTCGCTGATCTGCCCCTGCAAGGCGACATGGAAGGACACGCCGCCATCGGCGCCGCGCTGATAGGTGACGGACCCGGTGGAGTCGGTCGCCGCCAGGATCGGACCCGCCCGGTCGCCGAGCCGCACCGTCGCGCGGCCGAGTTCGTCGGTCGTGCTGGTGATGTCGGACAGCGCGCTCATCTTGGTCAGGATCTGGTCGCGCTGGTCGGTCAGCTGCGCCGCGGCCGCCGTGCCCGGCTGGGTCCGGCCAAGCCCTTCGTTGACGCGGACCAGCGAGGTGGCCAGCGAGGACAGATCGTGTGCCGCCTGCCGCGCCTGACCGTCGAAATCGGCGTTGATCTGGTCGAAGGCCGAGTCGGTCGCGCTGAACGCCGTCGCGGTCGAACGCGCGGTCTCCAGCATGGTGGCGCGCAGCGCGGTCGAGGTCGGCTCGGCCGACAGGGTGCGCGCGGCGGTGAAAAAGGCGGTGAGGCGCGTCTGGACCTGATCGCCGGTCATCGTGCCTTCGATCCGGTTCAGCCAGGTCACGCCCGTCGTGGTGCGCGACAGGTCGGCGGTGGCCGAGCGGACCGCGGCGCTGGCATAGACGTCGGTGGCGCGCGCAATGCCCAGCACCATGACGCCCGAGCCCGCCGAGACCTTGTTCGCCGCGAGGCCCGCGGCGGGCGAGATCTCCTGCATCGTGACCGACCGGCGCGAATAGCCGTCCGTTCCGACATTGGCGATATTCTCACCAACGGCGGTCAGCGCGGTCTGATATGCGCGGACGCCCGAAGCGCCGATAGAGAGCAGGTCGCTCATGGTTACTGCGGTACGTTATGTCTGGTTAACGACAGGTTGAGATTTCGCGAGGAATGCGGTCACGGCCTTGCCTATGCCCAGCGGGGCCTGGGTGGCCATCGTCTGGGCGATCTGCTGGTCCTGCATGTCCCGGAACGTGTCCAGCGCCTTGGAGTCGAACATGGTTTCGCTCAGCTTGGTCTGGCGCATCGCCTTCAGCATCATGCCGGTGAAGATCGCCTCGAACTGGGTGCCCGCCTTGTCCAGATTGGCGCCGGTCGACAGGCGGCGGGTGTCGGTGGACACCGTGCCCGCGATCGCGGAGGCCGCCGTCGCGGGCGAAGTGGGTGCGATGCTCTGGGTCACAGGACGATCAACTCCGCCTTGAGCGCGCCGGCTTCCTTCAGCGCTTCGAGAATGGCGACCAGGTCGGACGGGGCCGCGCCGATCGCGTTCACCGCCTTCACGATATCGGCCAGCTTGGGACCGGGGGCCAGGACGAACATCGGGCGACGCTCCTCCTCGACCGAGACACCGGACTTCTGCGTCACCGCCGTCTGGCCGCCGCTCAAGGGGCCGGGCTGGCTGACGCGCTGCTGCTCGTCGATCTTCACGGTCAGCTTGCCGTGCGTCACCGCCGCCGGGCCGACCCGGACCGCCGAATTGATGACGACGGTGCCGGTGCGGGCGTTGACGATGACCTTGGCGGGCGGCTCGGCCGAGGTGACGTTCAGATTCTCGATCTCGGACATCAGCGTGGCGCGGACATCGGCCCCCATCGGCGCGCGGACCGCGACCGAGACGGCGTCCATCGCCTGCGCGGTGCCCATGCCCAGGCGCGCATTGATCGCCTGGGCGACATTCTGCGCGGTGGTGAAGTCGGCACGCGCCAGGTTGAAGGTCAGGCCGGGCGCGGTGTCGAAGCCGGTGGCGACCGCGCGCTCGACCGTCGCCCCTTCGGGAATGCGACCGACCGAGGGGATGTTGACCACGATCTTCGATCCGTCGGCCCCTTCGGCACCCAGACCGCCGACCGCCAGATTCCCTTGCGCCATCGCATAGATCTGGCCGTCCGCGCCCTGGAGCGGGGTCATGATCAGGCTGCCGCCGCGAAGCGACTTGGCCTTGCCCATCGAGGCGACGGTGATGTCCAGCTTCTGCCCCGGCTTGGCGAAGGGCGGCAGTTCGGCCGTGACCATCACCACCGCGGCATTCTTCATGCCCGGATTGGCATTGGGCGGCAGTTGCAGCCCGAAGCGCGAGACCACGGCCTTCAGCGACTGGACGGTATATTCCAGATTGTCGTCACCCGTGCCCGGCAGACCGACGACGACGCCGTATCCGGTCAGCTGGTTGGTACGGATGCCCTGGAACCCGCCCAGGTCCTTGATCCGGTCGGCCGAGGCCGGCCCTGCGATCGCGAAGGTGGCGAGGAGCGCGAGGAGGAAGCGGAGGATCATGTGCTGGTGCCTCAGAACGGGCTGACGGCCTGGAAGAAGCGGCTCAGCCAGCCCTGGCGGCTGGCGCGGGCGACGTCGCCCTTGCCGGTATAGGCGATCTGCGCATCGGCGACGCGGGTCGACTCGACACGATTGTCGATGCCGACATCGGCCATGCGGACCAGCCCCTTGATCTGGATGAACTCGTCGCCGCGGTTCAGCGTCACGCGCTTCTGCCCCTGAACCAGCATCGTGCCGTTCGGGAACACCTGGGCGACGGTCACGCTGATCTCGCCGGACAGCGAGTTGGACTGGTCGGCCGCACCCGATCCGTTGAAGTTGCGGCTGCCGCTCATGCCGATATCAGTCGACTTGAGCAGCCGCCCCAGCGGCCCGGTGGTCGGCGGGGCCAGGCCCAGATCGCCCTTCGAGCCGAGCTTGGAATTGGCCGACTTGGACGCCGCCGTCCGCTCGACGAGGATGATGGTCAGCGGATCGCCGACCTTGCGCGCGCGCCACCCTTCGTAGAGCGCGGCATAGCCGTCCGACACCTGGAAGATGCCGCCATTGGGCTGGGCGGGCTGCGCCACCGGCTGCATCGGCATCGGCGCGGGGCGCACGGTCGTGAAGTCCTCGACGGGCTTCTTGCGGCCGAACAGGCTGGCATGGGCGGGCGCGGGGATCAGCGCGACGACGACCATGGTGCCCGCCGCCGCCGACAGCGCCAGCTCGGTCCAATAGTCGAAACGCAGGGTGGGAAAGCGGATGGTCATCATCACAGATTCTGGTTCGCGTACTGGAGCATCTCGTCGGTCGACTTGATCATCTTCGAGTTGACCTCATAGGCGCGCTGGGTCTCGATCATGTCGACCAGCTCCTCGACGACGTTGACGTTCGAGCCTTCGAGCATGCCCTGACGGATCTGGCCGCGCCCTTCGAGGCCCGCGACACCCATGTTCGCGACGCCCGAGGCGGCGGTCTCGGTCAGGTAATTGTCGCCCTTGGACTGGAGCCCAGCCGAATTGGGGAAGCTGGCGATCTGGATCTGGCCGATCTGGGCCGGTGCGGTCTGGCCCGGCAGGGTCGCCGAGACGGTGCCGTCGGTGCCGATCGTGATCTGGGTCGTGCCTTCGGGGATCGTGATGCCCGGCATCACCTGATACCCCTCGGCCGTGACCAGCAGCCCTTCGGCCGAGCGCGAGAAATTGCCCGCGCGGGTATAGCCGAGCGTGCCGCCAGGCATCTGCACCTGGAAGAAGCCGTCACCGTCCAGCGCCAGGTCGAGGCTGTTGTTGGTGGTCTGCATCGACCCTTGCGTGTTGATGCGCGCGGTGCCCTGGATCCGCACGCCGGTGCCCAGGTTCAGGCCGGTCGCATATTTGCTCTCGGTCGAGCTGGCGGCGCCGGGCGCGGTGATCGTCTGATAGGCCAGCGTCTCGAACGCGGCGCGATCGCGCTTGAACCCGGTCGTGTTGACGTTGGCCAGGTTGTTCGAGATGACCCGCATGCGCATATCCTGGGCATCGAGCCCGGTGCGTGCGACGTGCAAAGCGGCGGAAGACATGTCTCTTTAATCCTCAGCTCGGCAGACGCATCAGCGATGCGCTGTTCTCATCCAACGACTTGGCCTCTTTCATGAGGTTGGCCTGCACCTCGTAGCTGCGCTGGTTCTCGATCATGTCGACCAGCGTCTGGGTCATGTTGACGTTCGACCCTTCCAGCGCGCCCGACTGGACGGTGGCGTCCATGTCCTGCGGCATCGCGCCGCCGCCCTTGACGCGCAGCAGGTTGTCCAGACCCTTCACGGTCTGCGTGCCGCGCGTATCGGCCAGCTTGATGCGGTCGATCACCTGGGGCTGGGTATCCGGCCCGGCGCCCAGCGGGATGATCGACAGCGTGCCGTCGGGGGCGACGGTCATCGCATTGTACGGCGGCACCGTGACCGGGCCGTTCTGGCCGATCACCGGATAGCCGTCGCCGGTCTGCAGCACGCCCGAGGCCGTGACCTCCAGGTCGCCGCGACGGGTATAGGCTTCCGAACCGTCGGGGGCCTGCACCGCCAGCCACGCGCTCGACGTCGCGATCGCGATGTCCAGTGCGTTGCCGGTGTGCTGGATCGTGCCCGGCGCGCGGTCTGCGTCGGTCACTTCCTCGGCGGTGGGCATCCGCGCCTCGAACGCCGCGCCGCCGCCCTTCAGGTCGATGCGGTCGAACACGACGCGGTCGGCGCGGAACCCGATCGTCGAGGCATTGGCCATGTTGTTGGCGATCGCGGTCTGCGCCGCCATATGCGCCCGCATGCCCGTCGATGCCGTATAGACCAGCTTGTCCATCGCGGTTCCCCGTTAGCCCCCGGCGTTCGCTTAGCTGCGGATGTTGAAGATGGTCTGCGAGATCTGGCTCGACGTATCGAGCGCCTTCGCATTCGCCTGGAAATTGCGCTGTGCGGCGATCAGCTGGACCAGTTCCTCGGTGATGTCGACGTTCGACCCCTCGATGGTGCTCGACCGGATCGCGCCGAAAGCCCCTTCATTGGCGGTGCCGAACTTGGCCTCGCCCGACTTGCCGGTCGCTTCCCAATAGCTGTTCCCCTCCTGGCGCAGGCCCGGCATGTTGACGAAGGTCGCCACCGCCACCTTGCCCAGATTGGCGGTCTCGCCGTTCGTGAAGGACGCCGTGACCAGGCCGTTCTCGCTGACCGACACGCCCGACAACAGGCCGACCGCCTTGCCGTCCTGGGTGCGCGAGGCGACCGAGAAGATCGAACCCGACTGCGACGAGCCGGTATAGTCGATCGTCAGCGGCTGTGCGTTGATCGAGGTGCGCGGGGTGTAGTTGTCGAACTTGGTCGGCCCCAGGGGCGACTTCAGGTTGCCGCCCGAGTCGAAGGTCATCTCGACCGGACCGGTCGAGCCGCTGCGCGTCATCTGCTGGTCGTTGACATAGCTGTAGACCAGCCACGTGCTGCTGCCGTCGGCGGGCTGGATCGGCTTGTTGTTGGCATCCAGCGGCAACGGCTTGCGGACATAATAGTTGGTCAGCGTCATGGCGTTGCCCGACGTGTCGTAGATCTTGGTCTGGGTCGTGTTGTTGTACGTGCCCATGTTGGTCCGGTCGAACGCCGCCGTCGGCGCGACCGCGGTGCTCGACAGGTTGATGTCCAGCGTGACGTTCTTGGTCGACACCGGCGTGCCGCTGGTCGGCGGCAGCTGCAGGCTGGTCAGGCCGTCATTGCCGAACGAGGTGACGTTGCCGTCCTTGTCGACCGGGAACACCTGCATCCGGTTGCCCTGGGTGTCGGTGACATAGTTGTTGGTGTCGACCTGGAACGAGCCGTTGCGGGTATATTGCAGCGTGCCGATCGTGCCGCCCGACTGCACCGTGAAGAAGCCGTCGCCCGAGATGGCGAGGTCCAGCGCGTTCGACGTGCTGGTGTAATTGCCTTCCTTGAACTCCTGCCGGTTGGCCTTGACCACCGTGCCGGAGCCGACCTGCTTGAACGGGTCGGTCGAGAAATTGGCCGCCATCACGTCGGCGAATTCGGCACGGCTCTTCTTGAAGCCGTTGGTGCCGACGTTCGCGAGATTGTGCGAGATGACCGACATGTCGGTCTGCGAAGCCTGAAGGCCGCTGAGCGAGGTGTAGAAGGACATGGGCTATCTTCCTGGTGCGTAAGGGGGGATCAGCCGACCGAGCGGACGGCGGAAAGCTGGACCTGGCCGAGACCGGCGACGGTCAGGACGGGGGCGCCGGTGCTGGGCATCGAGACCGACTGGACCGGCGCCCAGACGAGCGAGCGGCTGCCGACGGTGGTGTTGCCGTTCGACGCCGAGACCGAGATGGTGAAGGGACCCGAACCGGCTTCCTTGCCGTCAGGGGTCTTGCCGTCCCAGTCATAGCCGACGGTGCCGCCCTTCTGGGTGCCGAGCGACATCTGCTTGACGACCGCGCCCTGCGCGTCCGAAATCGTGACCGACACGTCCGACGCCGCGCCGTCCAGCTCGACCTGGCCCGCCAGCCCGCCGCTGGCGCGGCCATAGGCGGTGGTGCCCTGGGTCAGCACGGTCTTGCCGACATAGTTCATCGCGTCCGACGGGGTCGTCGCGTTCAGCTTGGTCGCGATCGAGGCCAGGGTGGTGTTCATCTCGGAGATGCCCGCCACGCTGGAGAATTGCGCCATCTGGGCGACCATCTGGGTGTTGTCCATCGGCGCGAACGGGTCCTGGTTCTTCAACTGCGCGGTCAGCAGCTGCAGGAAATCGCCCTGGCCCAGCGTCGTGGCCGATTTCTTGGCCGGGGTCGTGGTCGTCGTGGTGGTTGCCCCGGCACGCTTGATGCCCAGGCTGTCCAGCGTCGACGTCATCGCGGTGGAGGTCATGATCAGCGGCCCAGCTTGAGGGTGTCGAGGATCAGCGACTTGGCGGTCTGCATCACTTCGACATTGTTCTGATAGGTGCGCGAGGTCTCCATCATGTCGACCAGCTCGCGGGTTTCGTCGACCGCCGCCTCGAAGACGTTGCCGTCCTTGTCGGCCAGCGGGTTGTTGGGATCGTGGCGCTTGGTGGGATCTTCGCCCGCCTTCACGATCTTTTCGACATCGACGGTGGACAGGCCGGTCGCGGCGTCGAAGCTGGTGCGGAACACCGGCTTCAGCGTCTTGTACGCGGTGTCGGCCGACCCGGCGATACCGCCGGCATTGGCCAGGTTCGACGCGGTGGTGTTCATCCGCACCAGCTGCGCCGACATGGCGCGACCGGCGACCTGGAAGATGGAAAGCGGTCCGTTCGGCATCGCTTATTCGCCCTTCAGCGCACGGGTGATGGTGGAGATGCGACCGTTCAGGAACGACAGCGTCGTCTGATACTGGACGGCGTTCTCGGCGAAGGCGGTCTGTTCCTGGTTGAGTTCGACGGTGTTGCCGTCGAGCGAGGTCTGGATCGGCACGCGGTACTTCATCGCATCCGCGATGCCCCGATCCTGCCCGCCCTCGACCGAGGCGAGCGCCGCCTTGAAATCGATGTCGCGTGCCTTGAAACCCGGGGTCGAGGCGTTGGCGATGTTCGACGCCAGCACACCCATGCGCCGCGCCCGCACTTCCAGTGCGGCACCGTGTACTCCGAAAAGCGTTTCTGCGGCCATCGTTCAACCTCCTTTCCCACGCGGGACTTCGCGATGGCCGGACCCTCGCAATGACCGTGCCAAGTGCCTGACCAGAGGGGTATCGGGCGGGGCGGCAGGGCGGCGGCAGGCCCGGACGGCAAGCGGTTGCCGGTTTTTGCCGGTCGGCGGCAACCCGGCGGCAGCGCACCTCGCCCCCGCTTTCCGCCCCCTTGCCTTGGGGGCAGTTGGCCCGGTCTTTGCGTGGGTGCGCGCATGACTGCATTTCCTCCGCTTCATCAGTTCTTCGACGCCGCGGCGCTCGCCATCGTGCTGGGCGGAACGCTGATCGCGACGCTCCTGCGCACGCCCTGGCGCGATGCCGGGCGGGCGATGCGCGCGCTGGCGGTGCTGCCGCGGCGGCCCTTTTCCGCCGATCCGCTGGTCGAGCAGATCGCCCACCTGTCGCGCATGGCGAAGCGCCAGGGTGTCCTGGCGCTCGACCGCTCGGTCATCACCGATCCCGACATGGCCGAGGCGGTCGCCGCGATCGTCGATGGCGAAGGGGGCGAAGCCGTGGCCGCCCGCCTGAACCTCGCGCGCGCCGCGCGGGTCGAGCGGCATGTCGCCACCGCCGATGTCTGGACGGGCGCCGCCGAGATCGCGCCCGCCATGGGCATGGTCGGCACGCTGATCGGCCTGGCGGCCATGTTCGCGACGATGAACGATCCGCAGCGTATCGGTGGCGCCATGGCGATCGCCCTGCTCGCCACGCTCTATGGTGCGCTGTTCGCCAACCTGGTGGCGCAGCCGATCGCGACGCGCCTGCGTCGCGCGGCGCGGATCGAGGCGTTCGAGCGGACCCGGATCGTCACGCCGCTGGCCGCCCTGGCCACGCGCGAGGCCCCGCGCCCGTCGCGCGGGTCGACCTCACCCCCCAAGTCCGGCCCCAATCTGGTCAGCGTCGCATGACCGAGCCCTTTTTCCCCGAGACGCCGCCCGCGCGGCCGATCTGGCTGATCACGCTGGCCGACCTGGCGCTGTTGCTGATCGGCTTCCTCGTCCTGGTCCAGGCGACCGGGGCGGAGCGCCGCCCCGCCCTGCTCAACGGCCTGCGCGCGCAATTCGGCAGCAGCGACCATGTCGATCAGGCTTTGCGCCTGCCCCCTCCCCCGCCGCCCGCCATGCCGGTGGCGACAGCCGCGCTGAACTTCGCCGCCGGATCGGCCGAGCCGGTCGAGCCCGATGCGTTGTTCGCCCCCTGGGCGCGCGAGGCGCTGGCCGATCCGCGCGTCCGCCTGTCCATCGTCGGTTCGACCGATGGCAGCGCCGCCGATGTCGATCCCGTCACCCATAGCGCGGTCGTGCTGGCCGCCGATCGCGCCCGCACTGCGGCCGCGCTGATCGGTCCGGCCGCCGCCGACCGTTTGATCCTGTCCACCGCCGGAAAGCCAGGCCCACGCGTCGCGTTGGTCACCCTGGTCTTTGCCGGTGAGCCTTCACGGAGACCCTCACGATGATCCTGTCCCTGCTTCTGGCCGGCGCCGCCGGTTTCCAGGATGTCGCCGCGCTCGACGCCGCCGTCACCGCCTTTACCGGCCGTCCGGTCGGGGTGGAGGGTGGCCCCCGTTCACCGATCGACAACCGGCTGAAGCTGGCCCAATGCCCGACGGTCGCACTGTCCTGGCGCACGGAGGCGCATGACGCGGTGGTCGTCACTTGCTCCAGCCCGCAATGGCGCATCTTCGTGCCGGTCCTCTCCGCCCCCAAGCCCGCCCCGGAGCCGCGCATGATGGCCGCCGTGGCGGTGAAGGCCGAACCCGTTATCAAGCGCGGCGACCCGGTCGTGATCGAAGCGGGATCGGAGGGCTTTTCCATCACGAGGGAAGGGATCGCCATGGCCGATGCGGCGCCCGGCGGGCATTTCCCGGTGCGTATCGAATCCGCCCGCCAGCCGATCCAGGCCGTGGCGCTGGCCAGCGGTCGCGCCACCCTGCCCGGCTGGTCCGAATGAGGGGCGCGGGCGCGGCGGAAAACGGGGAAAAAGCGTAAATTCGCGCTAAAGAATCTCCGGCCCCGGCCGTTATACCCCATGTCAGCGGAACCAGAGGGTGCGGGCATGGTGGAAGTAACAAGGCTGAGTGCCGGGGAAGCGAGGGTCGGGCGGGTCGCCGCCGTGACGCGTCCCAACGCGCTCGCTGGAGCCGCCAGCCCCGCACAGCCCCCGGTCAAGGCGAACGACATGAGCGGCGTCAGCAACATGGCCCGCACCCTGGCTGCGCAGCCGCCGGTCGACATGGACCGGGTCGCCCAGATCAAGAAGGCCATCGCCAATGGCGATTTTCCGATCCTGCCGGCGACCATCGCCGACCAGATGATCGCGCTGAAGCTGGACTGGAATGGTAAATGACACGCCGTGACGCCCTGATCCGGGTCATCGAGGCCCTCCACCGCGAAATCGCGGCGCTGAAGGTCAACGACGTGGTCGCGCTGGAACGCGCGACGACCGAGAAGCTGGCCGCGATCGAGGAGGTCGCCGCCCTCGGCACCGGTCCCGCAGGCCCCGAACTGCGCGAGCTGGCCGACGAGGCCAACCGACTGAACGAGACCTGCCGCATCTACGTCAACCTGATGGCGGCCAATGTCCGCCGCCGGTTGCAGACGCTGACCGGCGACTCCGGCATGGGCTATCGCCCCGCCATGCGCGCCTATGCCTGATTGCCGCTTGCCGGGCGGCAACGGCTTGCCGCTTTGCCGGACCAGCGGCCGCGGCACCGGCGAAGCGAGAGGCATCCCCCGAACAACCGATTAGACGAAGCCCGGTTTTCCGGGCTTTTTTATTGCCCTCCGGTCATTCCTGTCGTCTCCCTGACGGCACCGTCAGGAATTGGCACGCCCCTTGCTGAGTATGGCCCGAACAAGGGCTTTTTACCGCAGCATGACCGTCCAACCCGTCTCCCACGCCAGAATCCAATCGGCCATCGCGCTGGCATCCAGCCGCACGGGCGTCGATTTCGGCTATCTGCTCGGCCAGGCGAAGCTGGAGTCCGGCCTGAACGCCAATGCCCGCGCGGGCACCTCCTCCGCCTCGGGACTCTATCAGTTCGTCGAGCAGAGCTGGCTGGCGGTCGTGAAGAAGCATGGCGCGGAGCACGGCCTGGGCTGGGCCGCCGATGCGATCGGCCAGTCGGGCGGACGCTATTATGTCTCGGGCGGCGCGCGCTCGGCGGTGATGGGCCTGCGCAACGATCCGACCGCCGCCTCGCTGATGGCCGCCGAACACGCTTCGGACAACAAGTCCGCGCTGGAATCGACGCTGGGCCGCGAGGCGGGCGGCACCGACCTGTACATGGCCCATTTCCTGGGGCTGGGCGGCGCGACCAAGTTCCTGAGCACGATGGCCAGCAACCCGCAGGCCAGCGGCGCTTCCCTGTTCCCCGCCGCCGCCCGCGCCAACCGTTCGGTCTTCTACGCCTCGAACGGCCAGCCGCGCTCGCTCGCGGACATTTACGACCGTTTCTCGGCCAAGCTGGCCGGCACCAAGGCCGACAGCGACGAGACACGTGCCGCCAACCTGCAATTCGCCGCTCAGGCGCTCGCGCTCCAGGGCATGAACGGCGACGCAACGGTCGTCACCGGCAACAACGAAAGCGCCGCCGATGCGATCGCCTGGGCCAACAGCACCATGAACCAGCTGGGGATGCGCGGCGCCACCGCGACTGGCGACAGCGTGCTGCGGCCCAAGCCCGATCATGCGCGGCTGGCTTACATGATGCTCGCACGGATGGGTGGCTAAGCGATGGGCAAGCTCTTCTCCAGCGGCCGCACCATGGCCCTGCCCGCCGCGATCCTGCTGCTGGTGCTGGTCATGGTCGTGCCGATCCCGCCCGCGCTGCTCGACATCTTCTTCGTCGCCAATATCGCGATCAGCCTGGCCGTCCTGATGGTCGCGCTGAACGCCGAGAAGCCGCTCGACTTCTCGGCGTTCCCGACCGTCCTGCTGTTCGCGACCCTGTTCCGCCTGGGCCTCAACGTCGCCTCGACCCGCATCGTGCTGGTCCACGGCCATGAGGGGGAGAGCGCGGCGGGTCATGTGATCGAGGCGTTCGGCACCTTCCTGATCGGCGGCGACTATGTCGTGGGTCTCTTCGTCTTCGCGATCCTGATGATCATCAACCTGATCGTCGTGACCAAGGGCGCCGGGCGCGTGTCGGAAGTCTCCGCGCGCTTCACCCTGGACGCCTTGCCCGGCAAGCAGATGGCGATCGACGCCGATCTGAACGCCGGGCTCATCACGCCCGACCAGGCCAAGGCGCGCCGCGTCGAGGTGTCGACCGAGGCCGATTTCTACGGTTCGATGGACGGTTCGTCCAAGTTCGTGAAGGGCGACGCGGTCGCCGCCATGCTGATCCTGGCGGCCAATGTCATCGGCGGCCTGATCCTGGGTCCGGTCAGCCATGGCATGGGGATCGCCGACGCGGCCAAGACCTATATCCTGCTCGCCATCGGCGACGCGCTGGTCGCGCAGCTCCCCTCGCTGATGCTGTCGATCGCCGCCGCCGCCATCGTGACGCGCGTGTCGTCGGACAAGGATCTGGCGGGCCAGATCGGGTCGCAGTTCGGCGCGTCCAAGACCTGGATCCCGGTCGCCGCGATCCTGGGCCTGCTGGGCGTGCTGCCCGGCATGCCGCATCTGGTGCTGCTGCCCGCCGCCGCGATCGCCGGTTTCACCGCCTGGAAGCTGCGCCAGATCGAGAAGCGCCCGGTCATCGCCCCCGCCGCCCCCGCGCCCGAGCCGGTCGACCCCTCGCGTATCGGCTGGGACGAGGTCATCGACGGGATGCAGGTGCATATCGACATCGGCTACGGCCTGGTGCCGCTGGTCGACGAGCGTCGCGGTGCGCCGCTGATGGCCCGCATCACCGGCGTCCGCCGCCAGCTGTCCAAGGATCTGGGCTTCGTCGTGCCGCAGGCCCGCGTCCGCGACGACATCAACCTGGCCCCCTATAGCTATCGCATCATCATCAACGGCGTCGTCGCCGCCGAGGATCAGGTCTCGCCCGACGAGATGCTGGCGCTCGACACCGGCCAGGCGTTCGGCGCGCTGAACGGCAAGCCGGTCAAGGACCCGACCTTCGGCCTGCCCGCGACCTGGATCCTGAAGGGCGACGCCGATGCCGCCACCGGCATGGGCTACCTCGTGGTCGATCCGGGCACCGTCATGGCGACGCACCTGAACCACATCCTGTCCTCGAACGCCGCCGAGCTGCTCGGCCCCGACGAGGTCCAGTCGCTGCTCGACGGGCTGAAGGAGCGCGCCGCGCAACTCGCCGCCTCGCTCAGCCCGAACCCGCTGCCGCTCACCACCCTGACCCAGGTTCTCAAGGGCCTTCTTTCGGAGAATATCACCTTGAAGGAGTTCCGCCGCATCGCCAGCGCGATCGCCGTGGCGGCCCAGAAGACGCTCGACGCCGAAGACATTGTCGAGCTGATCCGGCCGCAGCTGGGCGCGCTGATCATCCAGAAGCTGTGCGGGATGCGTGAACCGCTGCGCGTCATGACGCTGGACGGCCAGCTCGAAGGGCTGCTGGGCCAGGCCATGCGCGCCGACACAGCGCGCCGCCATGTGATCGAACCCGATCTGGGCCGCCGCATCACCGAGGCGCTGACCCAGGCCGCCCAGCCGCTGATCGCCGAGGCCAAGCCCTTCGCGCTGGTCGTGCAGCCGGGCGTGCGCATCGCGATGCGCAAGCTGGTCCGCACCTGCCTGCCCGACACGCCCGTCCTCTCCTTCTTCGAAGTGCCCGAGGACAAGGCGGTCGAAGTCGTCGCCGTCATCGGCTCTCCCCATCATCCCCAGCAACAGGCGTTGGCCGCATGAGCGCACATCCCCTGATCGGCGCGTTCATGGACGCGCAGACCTTCAACCCGGCCAATTTCGATCCCGCGCTGGCCAATCCCACGGTCACCGACCAGCCGCTGACCTATCGCCCCGCGCCGCGGCGCGCCGGAATGCCGGGCGGCGATGCGAATACGGTGATCCGCCAGCACCTGCCGCTGGTCCGGCGCATCGCGTGGCATGTGCACGGGTCCATGTCGAGCATGATCGAGGTCGAGGATCTGGTGCAGGTCGGCCTGGTCGCGCTGGTCGAGGCCGCCGCCTCGTTCGAGGAGCGCGGCGTCGAGTTCGGCCATTATCTGAAGTCGCGGCTGCGCGGCGCGATGATCGACGAGCTTCGCCGTCAGGCGACGACGACGCGCGGCGCGATGCGTCGCCGCCGCCAATATCACGAGGCGGTCAACACCCTGTCGCAGACCGAGGGCCAGGTTCCCGCCGACGAGGCGGTCGCCGAAAAGCTGGGCATCACGGTCGAGCGGCTGCGCGCCGACTACAAGACCGCCGAGGCCGTGCGCATGGAGGCGATCGACGATGTCTATGCCGACGACCTGCCCTGGTTCGCCGACGACACGCCCGACGCCTTCGAGCAGCTGGCCGAAAGCGACCTGCGCGACGCGCTGATCGCCGCCATCTCCGCGCTCCCCGAGCGCGAGGCGATGGTGATCCAGCTTTATTATGTCGAGGAACTCAACCTGGAGGAAATCGGCCAGGTGCTCGGCGTCGGCGCCGCCCGAGTCTGCCAGATCAAGAGCGCGGCGCATGCCCGCCTGAAAAAGGCCCTCGCCAGCCAGCGTTGATATCATCCTCCCCGGCACGGGGAGGTGGCAGGGCGCAAGCCCTGACGGAGGGGGATTTCCTCATAGGACGTCCCCAGCGGCACGCCCCCTCCACCAGCTTCGCTGGTCCCCCTGCCCGTGCCGGGGAGGATTGCAATGACGATTCCCGATCGTCCCAACTTGCTTTAAGCGCATCCCCGATGACCGGGGACGCCGATGCTCGCACGCCATGAACGCCATCTGATCGGCCGCTATCTGTGGCCGGGTGCGGGTGGGCGGCTGGTCCTGCTGGTCGCGGGCATCGGCTGCACCGGCGTCATGATCGGCGTCGCCGCGCTGGTGCTGGTCATCGCGGTGATGAACGGCGCGCAGACCAAATTGGCCGAGAGCGTCGCGCCGGTCGACGGACATCTCAGCGTCACCGTGCCTGCCGGTGCGGCACTGACCGAGGCGCAGGTCGCCGCCACCATCGCCCGCATCCCCGGCGTCGTCCGCACCGAGCCGATCCGCGAGATCACCGCCGGTCTGTCGATCGACGGCCGGATTACCCCTATCAAGCTCCAGGGCCGCGATCCCCGCACACTCTATAGACTGGTGCCGACGATGCGCGCGGCGCTGGCGCACAGTATCGATCCCGCGAGTGCGGTGGCGATCGGCCAGACCGCCGCGCTGCAACTGGGCCTGTTCCCCGGCGACCGGATCGCGATCGGCCGGGTCGTCCTCGGCCCCGACCGCACCCTGTCGCTCGACCTGACCCCGGCGCGGGTCGCGGCCTTCTATCCCGATGACGACAAGGGCAGCGACCAGGTGACGCTATATGCCCCGCTCGATTCGCTGCCCATCCTGCAGGACGACTCGGTCGTCACCCGCCGCGTTGCGGTGGTGCTGACCGACGTCACGCAGGAAGCGGCCGTGACGGCGGCGATCCGGCGGCGGCTGGGTCCGGGCTATCCGATCACCAGCTGGCAACAGGCGAATCGCGCGCTGCTCGCCGCGCTCGTCACCGAGAAGATCGGCATGACGATCGCGGTCGGGCTGGTCACGCTGGTCGCGCTGTTCAATATCCTGTCGTCGATGACCCTGCTCGCACGGGCCAAGCGGCGCGAGATCGCGATCCTGCGCACCATGGGCGTGACGGCGCGCAGCATCATGCGGATCTTCGCCACCGTGGGCAGCATCATCGCGCTGATCGGGGCGGGCATCGGCCTGTCGCTGGCCGCCGCACTTCTGACCCAGCGCGGTGCGATCGTCGCCGCCGTACGCCACCTGTCGCCCGCGCGGCAGGCCGAATGGGACGTGTTCCTGTCGCTGCCGATCGGGATTTCGGTGCGCGAGCTGGCGGTGATCGCCCTGAGCGTGATCGCGGGCGCGGTGCTGGCCAGCCTGTATCCGGCCTGGCGCGCGGGGCGGACCTCGCCCGCTTTGGTGCTGCGCGCCGATTGAGCCGATACGAGTAAACCCCGGCGGCATCGCTGCCGCCGGGGTTTGTCCTGCAAACCGGTCCGTGAGGATCTCTCGGCCGGTCGGCCCCGCCACCCGAGTGGGGGCGCGGTGCCGGGGCGCTCAGGATCCGGGAATTACTGTCCGAGCAGCTTGAGCACGCCCTGCTGCGACTGGTTGGCCTGGCTCAACATCGCGGTCGAGGCCTGGCTCAGGATCTGGGCCTTGGCGAGCGCGGTGGTTTCGGCCGAGAAATCGGTGTCCTCGATGCGGCTGCGCGCGTCCGTCAGGTTGGTGACGTTCGAGGTCAGGTTGTTGACCGCCGACTGGAGCCGGTTCTGCGTGGCACCCAGGCCCGCGCGGATGTTGGCGACCTTGCCGATGGCCTTGTCAAAGCTCTCCAACGTCGCGGCCGTGGCAATGGTGCTGGGGCCGGTGGCCGGATCGACCACGGCGATCGCGCTGTTGATATCGGTGTCGGTGGTCAGGTTGCTGAAGGTCATGGTGATGGCGTCGCTGGTGTTCGCGCCCGCCTGAATCTTCACCGCCCCGGCAGTACCTGCCGAACCGTCGAGCAGCTTCTGGCCGTTGAACTGGGTGTTGAACAGGATGTTCGACACCTGCGACGCCAGCGCGTTTTGCTCGGAGGTGATGTTCGCCTTGTCGTTGGTCGAATAGATGCCGTTGGCCTTCTGCACCGCCAGTTCGCGCATCCGCTGGAGCATGTTGCTCACCTCGTCCAGCGCGCCTTCGGCGGTCTGCGCCATCGAGATGCCGTCGTTCGAGTTGCGGATCGCCTGGTTCATGCCGCGCACCTGCGAGGTCATCGAGGCGGCGATGGCGAGGCCGGCGGCGTCGTCCTTCGCGGAATTGATTCGCTTGCCGGTCGACAGGCGCTGCATCGACACGTTCAGCGCTTCCGAAGCGGCGCCGTTGGCGCTCGATGCGCGTAACGCCGAAATATTACTGGCGATAACCGTCATGGTCGTTCTCCAAAGCCGGAGCTCTCCGCCGCCCCCAAGGCGAAGGTCGAGCTGCCAAGACGGGTAACGACCGCTTGAGGCAGGGCTTTAGAGAAAAGAGTCGGATGGGCGCGTTTTTTCGGGCGGAGCCCCCCGACACCTTATTATAAGGCATCGGGGGGTCCACCTTCCGCGACCGAGGGGAAAACCGCGGTCGGCATTCGCCCAGGGCGATTAGCCGAGGAGCTTCAGCACGCCCTGCTGCGACTGGTTGGCCTGGCTCAGCATCGCGGTCGACGCCTGGCTCAGGATCTGCGCCTTGGCGAGCGCAGTGGTTTCTTCCGAGAAGTCCGTGTCCGAGATGCGGCTCTTCGCTTCGGCGAGGTTCGTCATGTTCGACGTCGCGCTGTTGACGGCCGACTGGAGGCGGTTCTGGGTCGCACCCAGGCCAGCCCGGATCGACGACACGTCGGCGATCGCCTTGTCATAGTCGCCCAGCGCGGGATCGGCCTTCAGTGCGGTAGCATCGGTTGTAGCGGTAGAGGAGAAGTCCACGATGAGACCCAGCTGCGAACCCTTCGCAGGGGCTGCCGAAGCGCCAGTCGTCGCCGCCACATAAGTAGCGGTCATGTCGCGAAGCGTGATGTTGACCGTATCCTTGTCAGAAGCACCAGTCTGGATCTTCACGTCGGCCGCGGCAGCCGTCGTGTCGAAGAGGGTCTGACCGTTGAACTTCGTATTCGAGATCACCGACTTGATCTGCGCGGCCAACGAGGTCTGCTCGTTGGTGATGTTCGTCTTGTCGGCGGTCGAATAGGTGCCGTTCGACGACTGGACCTTCAGCTCGCGCATACGCTGGAGCATGTTGCCGACTTCGTTCAGCGCGCCTTCCGCCGTCTGCGCCAGCGAGATGCCGTCATTCGCGTTGCGGATGCCCTGCGCCATGCCCTTGATCTGCGCGGTCATCGAGTCGCTGATGGCGAGACCGGCGGCGTCGTCCTTCGCCGAGTTGATGCGGTTGCCGGTCGACAGGCGCTGCATCGAGGTGCTCAGGGCCAGCGAGGCCGAGGTCGACGCGGCGGTTGCACGCATAGCACTGATATTGCTGGCAATAACGGTCATGTGATGTCTCCAAATCTGCTCGGCGATCCGTCTGTGTCCCCTCTGGACCACCGTGCCGCCGAGTGGAGTAACGGCCGCTTTCCGGCAGGCTTTAGCCGGTTCCATGCAAAATTTTGCCGGGGCGCTTGCCGGAATTGCCGGAACGGTCGCGCGCGCGGCCGGGCGTCGCCCGCACACGTGTGGGCACGCATCGCGCCCGGAAAAAACTTGCCGTTCGGGTTGCCGCATTAACCACGGTTTTACCAAACAGGGGCCATTGCGGAGTCACGAAAGGACTCCACGCCAGATGTCGTCGATTCACCCCTCCGCTGCGCTCGTTAAGCAGAAATATGCGCTGATCTCCGGGCTGCGCGCCCAGGGCATGGCCATTGCCGAGCAGGGCGCGGCCGCCCAGGCCGGGGACCTGTTCCTCGTCACCGACGGCGACGTGGTCGAGCATCCGGCACGCACCGTCGTCGTGTCCGACGGTCCGGTCCCCGCCATCACCCCGGCGATCGGCGGCCACCCGGCCCGCGTGACCTATTCCGCCGCCGAAGCAGGCGTCGGCAACAGCTTCGTCCGCGCCCTGCTGGCAGGCTCGGCCATGCCGACCGCCGCCGACCCGGAAAGCCTGGCGCTCTTCACCCTGGCCGAGCGCGTGGCCCAGGCGGACATCACCGTCCTGATCAACGGCCCGACCGGCACCGGCAAGGAAGTCGTGGCCCGCGCCATCCATGCGCAGTCGACCCGCGCCAACAAGCCCTTCGTCGCGATCAACTGCGCCGCGCTCCCGGAGTCGATGCTGGAGGCGCTGCTCTTCGGCCACCAGAAGGGTGCGTTCACCGGCGCGGCGCAGGCGGGCGAAGGTTTCTTCCGCGCGGCGGACGGCGGCACGCTGCTGCTCGACGAGATTGCCGAGATGCCGCTCCAGCTCCAGGCCAAGCTGCTCCGCGTCCTTCAGGAGCGCGAGGTGATCCCGCTCGGCGCGTCGATGCCGCAGTCGGTCGACGTCCGCGTCATCGCCTGCGCCAACCGCGACCTCCAGGCCGAAGTGGCCGCCGGCCGGTTCCGCGCCGACTTGTACTATCGCCTGTCGGTCTTCCCGCTGACCACCAAGCCGCTGTGCGAGCGTCGCATGGACATCCCCGCGCTCGCCGCGACGATGATCCTGCGCCACGCCGCCGGTCGCACCGCCATTCCGTGGCCCAGCGCGGCGGCGATCGACAAGCTGGCCATGCACAACTGGCCTGGCAATGTCCGCGAGCTGGAAAACGTCATCCAGCGCGCGCTGCTGTTCGCCGGTGGCGCGACGATCGAGCCCGAGCATATCGTGTTCGACCGTCCGATGGTCGCCAACGACCTGGACGACGAGCCGCTGACCGTGACGACCGCGGAAGCGACGCTCGGCAAGGTCGTGCAGATGAGCGAATTCGCCGCGATCCGCGAGATGCTGGCCGCATGCGGCGGCAATCGGGTCGAGACCGCCAAGCGCCTGGGCATTTCGGAGCGCACGCTGCGCTATCGCCTCGCCAAGGCGCGCGAACAGGGCGAGGAGATCATCCGACCCTCTAGCCGGGCCGTGATGGCATGAGCGTCGGTGGTGTCGGCGGTGCGATGAGCGTCGACCGGGTGATGGCGCTTCGTGCCCAGATCCTGGAACGCAATCAGGCACTCAAGGCGGCAAGCCAGGCCGGTGCCAACCAGGCGGCACAGGCCGCCCAGACTCAGCCGGTCGCTCCGCCGACCAGCTTTGCCGATACGCTCGAGTCCGCGCTGAAGGGCGTGAACGAAGGCCAGCAACAGGCCGCCCGCCTGTCCGAATCCTACGAACGCGGCGAAACGGTCGACATCGCCAAGGTGATGATGGCCCGCCAGCAGGCATCGGTCGGGTTCGAGGCGACCCTGCAGGTCCGTAACAAACTCCTGTCCGCCTATAAGGACATCATGAGCATGCCGGTGTAAGATGAGCACTGCCCTCACCCCCGCATCGACCAATCCCGCACCGGCCCTGCCGCCGCTGCCGGAAAAGTTCGCCAACCCGCTTCGCCAGATCAAGTCGGTGATGGCGCAGCCCGCCGTCCGCCGTTCCGCGCCGATGGCGATGCTGATCGGACTGATCGCCGCCGCCGCGCTCGCCTGGATGGCGCTGTCCAGCGCGCCGCAGAAGACGCTGTTCGACAATCTGTCGGACGCGGACAAGCAGGCGGTGACGACCGCGCTGTCCGCCGCGAACATCAAGAGCAAGATCAACGACGGCACCGGCGCGCTGACCGTGAACGAGGAGGATTATTCCCGGGCACGGATGCTGCTGGCGGGCCAGGGCCTGCCCAAGCAGGCCCCCGGCGGCTATGCGATCCTCGACCAGTTGCCTATGGGCGTCAGCCGCGCGGTCGAGGGCGAACGCCTTCGCCAGGCGCGCGAGAGCGAACTGGCGCGCTCGATCGAGGAGATCGACGCGGTGGCCGAGGCGCGCGTGCACCTGGCGACGCCTGACGCCTCGCCCTTCATCCGCGACAAGTCCTCGCCGTCGGCCTCGGTGGTGCTGAAGCTGAACGCCGGGCGCTCGCTGTCGGAATCGCAGGTCCAGTCGATCGTCAACCTCGTCGCTTCGTCGGTGCCGGGCATGAAGCCCGAGGACGTGACCGTGGTCGACCAGATGGGTGGCCTGCTGTCCAAGAAGGGCGCGGACGGCGCGACCGGCGATGATCGCCGCATCGATTTCCAGCGCCGCCTGGAGGAGAAGTACCGCACCCAGCTGATCCAGCTGCTGACCCCGCTGGTGGGTGCTGGCAACTTCACCGCAGAGGTGCAGGCCGACGTCAATTTGGACGAGACCAGCGCGACCAGCGAGCGCTATGACAAGGACGGCGCGCTGCGCGCCGAAACCGGCAACTGGACCGGCAACCAGAAGGATCCGACCACGCCGGGCGGCATTCCGGGTGCGCTGTCCAACACGCCGCCGCCCGCCAGCACGCTGCAACAGCCGCAGCCCGCAAACGGCGCGAACGGTGCGCCGCCCGCCGATGGCAAGCCGGTAGCCGGTGGCCCGGGTCTGAACCCCGAGAAGCAGTCCGACGCCTTCCAGCGCGCCTATGACCTGAACAAGGAAGTGTCGGTGACGCGCGCCACGCCGGGTTCGATCAAGCGGCTGACCGTGGCCGTCCTGCTGCGCGACCCCGCCACCGGCAAGCGCAGCCAGATGGAGATCACCCAGATTTCCGACCTGGTGAAGTCGGCGGTCGGCTTCGACCAGCAGCGCAACGACAATGTCACCGTCATCAGCCGCAAGTTCGCCGACCCAGGCCTCGACGACAAGCGCGCCTGGTACGACAATAGCTGGCTACCCATCGTGGCGCGCAATGCGACCGCACTCTTGATCGCGCTGCTGGTCCTGTTGCTCGGCGTGCGTCCGCTGGTGAAGGCCATGTCGAAGAAGAAGGACGATGCCCAGGGCAAGGCCCTGCCGATGGGGGCCGCCGACGGCGCGACCGAAGGGGCCGGCAATGTGCTGCTCGGCGCCGATGGTCAGCCGGTGATCGGCCCCGACGGCCAGCCCGTGCGCATCGGCCCCGATGGCCAGCCCATGTGGGTCGGCGCGGACGGCCAGCCCATGGCCGGCATGATCGGCCAGCAGCCGCCCGCCGTGACGCTGGACGAGATCGAAGAGACCAACAATTTCGACGAGCGGATCACCAAGGTACGTGGCTTCACTCGCGACAACCCGGCGCGCGCCGCGCTCGCCGTGCGTGACATGATCCGTTCGGAGGCGCAGCAATAATGGCCTCCGCCGAAGAAGGGCGCGTCTATTCGGGGGTCGAACGCGCTGCGGTCCTGATGATGCTGGTCGGCGAGGAAGAAGCCGCTGCCATCCTCCAGAAGCTGGAACCCGATGAAGTGCGCGAGCTGGGCAAGGCGATGTATTCGATCGCCGATGTCAGCGAGCAGGATGTCGGCTTCGTGCTCGACGATTTCGTCGGCTGTGCCCGCGCCCGCGCCTCGATCGCGTTCCAGCCCAAGCCGATCGTCGAGAATGTCATGAACCGTGCGCTCGGCCCCGAGCGCGCCAGCAGCGTCCTGTCGCGCATCGTGCCCGCCGAGGCGCAGTGCGAGATCGAGATGCTCGGCTGGCTGGATCCGATCGACATCGCCAAGATCGTCGAGAAGGAACATCCGCAGATCGGCGCGGTCCTGATCGCCAATTGCGATCCGGCCGTGGCGGGCAAGGTGCTGGAACTGCTGCCCGATGCGATGCAGCCCGACATCCTGCACCGTGTCGCCCGGCTGGGTCCGGTGACGCCGCAGGCGATCGAGACGCTGAACAGCGTGCTCAAGCGCTGGAGCGAAGGCGGCAGCGGCGGCCAGGGCCTGGCCATGGGCGGTTCGCGCGAGGCGGCCAAGATCCTGTCGAGCGCGCGCAAGGCGACCGAGCAGCGGGTCATGCCCAAGCTGTTCAAGATCGACCGCGACGTCGCCAAGCAGATCGAGGAGGCGCTGTTCATCTTCGACAACCTGCTCGACATGGACGACAAGAATCTCGGCACGCTCATCCGCAATGTCGATGGCGAGGTGCTCACCCGCGCGCTCAAGGGCGCGGACGAGGCGGCGCGCGAACGGTTCCTGGGCTGCATGTCGGCGCGTGCGGCGGCGGGTATCCGCGACGAGATCGAATCGCGCGGTCCGATGAAGCTGTCCGAAGTGCTCGAAGCGCAGAAGTCGATGATCACCACCGCCCGCAACCTGGCCAAGGAAGGCACGATCATGATGGGCGGAGGCGAGGACGATTATGTCTGATTTCGTCGCTGGTTTCTCCGCGCGCCAGAATGCGGCGGCCGCCGCGCTGCAACAGGCGTTCGCGCCCCCCGGCGGCTTTGCGCCATCGGGCATGCCGGGCCTGAACATCGACCTGGGTTCCGGGCCGATCTCGTTCCGCCCGCAGGCACCGACCGGCGGGCTGGGCGCGACGGCGGCCGACAATGCCGCCCCCGGCCAGCCGCGCCATTTCCATCCCGCCAGCCGCGATCACGATCCGACCGAAGGCTGGGATCCCTTTGCCGCGTGCGAGGATCCCGTCGAACCGACGGTCGATCCGCTCGCCGCCGCCCATGCCTCGGGTCATGCCGAGGGTTATGCCGAAGGGCTGGCCGCCGCCCAGCGTCAGTTCCAGGCGCAGGCCGAGGCCGAGGCACGCGACGGCCGGATGGTCGATTCCATCGCCGAGGCGCTGTCGGCCCGCGTCGATCGCCAGGCATTGGCCGAACAGCTGCGCCAGACCGTGCTGATGCTGGTCGGCAAGCTGGTCGGAGAGATCGGCGTCGATGCCGACCGGCTGACCGGCCGGATCGAGGCGGCGATGGACCTGCTGTCCGATGCCAAGGAAGCCGCGATGCTGCGCGTCCATCCCGATGACGTGGCGCTGCTGGCCGAGCGCCTGCCGCAGACCGTGTTCCCCGTCGGCGATCCGAATGTGGAGCGCGGCGGCTTCGTCCTCGAAAGCGCCTCGACCATCGTCGAGGACGGCCCCTCGCTATGGCTCGACCAGCTCGCCGCCGCGATCGACAAGGTTCCCGTTCCCCAATGCTGAACCGTTTCACGACCGATTATCTGGAAACGCTGTCCCAGGCGGATTTCGCGCCGCGCCCGGTCGTGGCGGGTCGGCTGGCCTCCTATGACGGGCTGCTGATGGAAGCGGTCGGACTGTCGCTGCCGGTCGGCACCGTCTGCACGATTGGAGAGAGGGGCGGCGAGAAGGACGGGCACTGCGTCGAGGCCGAGGTGATCGGTTTCCGCAACGGCCGCACGCTGATGATGAATCTGGGCGGCCCCGCCCCCCTGCTCCCGCGCGCCCCGGTGCGCCCGCTCGGCCCTCCGGGCGAGGCGGAAGTGGGCGCGGCGATGCTGGGCCGCGTGGTCGACGGGTCGGGCAAGCCGATCGATGGCCTGGGTCCCATTCGCGGCGCCAGCCACTGGCCGCTGGCGGGCAAGATGCAGTCGCCGCTCGACCGGGGCCGCGTGCTGGAGCCGATGGACGTCGGCGTGCGCGCGATCAACGGGCTGCTGACCATTGGTCAGGGTCAGCGCGTCGGCATCATGGCGGGGTCGGGCGTCGGCAAGTCGGTGCTGCTGGGCATGATGGTCCGCGCGGCCCGCGCCGACGTCATCGTCATCGGCCTGATCGGCGAGCGTAGCCGCGAAGTCGCCGACTTCCTCGAGACCAAGGTCGCGGGCGCGGCCCGCGCACGATCGGTCGTGGTTGCGGTGCCGGCCAACCATTCGCCGGTGTTGCGTATCCGGGGTGCCTTGCGCGCCACCGCCATTGCCGAGGCGTTCCGCGCCGAGGGCAAGAAGGTGCTGCTCATCATGGATTCGCTGACCCGCGTCGCCCATGCCGGGCGCGAGATCGGGCTGGCGCTGGGCGAACCCGCCTCGGCCCGCGGCTATCCGCCTTCGGCCATCGCCATGCTGCCCAACCTCATCGAGCGGGCGGGGGCGGATGCGCACGGGACCGGATCGATCACCGCCATCTATACCGTGCTGGCGGACGGCGACGACGGCAACGACCCGGTCGTCGACTCGGCGCGGTCGATCCTCGACGGGCATATCGTGCTCAACCGCCATCTAGCCGAGCGCGGCGTCTATCCCGCCATCGACATCGGCCCCTCGGTCAGCCGCGTGATGACCGACATTGTCGGCCGTCCGCATGCCCAGGCCGCGCGGACGCTGCGCCGTCATCTGGCGACGTACGAGGAGAATCGCGATCTCGTCCTGATGGGTGCGTATCGCGCGGGCGCGGACCCGGCGATCGACGCCGCCATCGCCTGCCACCCGGCGGTGATGGAATATATCCGGCAGGACGCCGACGAGGTCGTGCCGCTCGACCATGCGGTCGAGGAGCTGGTGGGCATTTTCGGCCAGCCGATCGGCTGATCCGTTTTCAAGGGGGGACACGAATGGCATCGCGGCAACAGACGATGCTGACCCGGCTTCACCGGGTCCGCACGCTGCAACTCAACCTGACCATGGCCGACGAGGCGCGCGCGCAGGAGCGGGTCGCCTCCGAACACCAGCTGTCGCAGCGTATCGGCCAGCTGATCGAGGCGGTGACGCCTGCCCCGGCCGTCACCGCGTCCGCCGCGTCGCTGATGGCGAAGGCGCATTTCCGCCACCGCCTGCTTGAATCGGCCGATGCCGCAACGGCGCGCATCCAGGTGGCCGAGCATCGCGCCGCCCAGGCGGGCGAACAGACCAGGGCGGCCAAGCGCGACCAGACCGCCGTCGAGAAGCTGATGGATCGCGCACGCCTGGCCGCGATCCGCGCAGAGATGCGCGCGCTGGAGGACATGCCCGCCAGCGGCGGTGCGCGTCGCAACCGGCACGATCCTTGCTGACAGACCTGTCATGATGCCCTCCATCTCCTCGCTGACGCCCTCCGGCACCGCTTCCGCCCGCTTGGGTGCCGGGGCCGGCGCGGGCGATCCGATGGCCTCCGCCTTCGCGATGCTCTTCGCGCTGATGCCCGGCATGGGCGATACGTCGGGTTCGGACAGCGCCGAGGGCGCGCCCCGGTCGGACGGCGACCCGGCCAAGGACGGCAGCCCAACCGAAAAGGACGGCAAGGACGTGCCGAGCGAGGCCGCGGCCTTGCCGGTGATGCCGTTTGCGATCCCGCCCCTCTCGCTCGCCCCCCTCGAACCCGTCGCGTCGCCGGTTGCCGCGTCCGGCCGCTCGCCCGCGCCGATCACCACGCTTCTGGCGGCCATGCCGACCCTGCCGGACGCCGGGTCCGCGCCAACGACCGCGCCGCTCGCCAGCGCCGCCGCGCCCGATCCGAGCACGATGCCGGTCGCAACGGGCCAGCCGATCACCTTCGATCCTCTCAAGGGAACGATGCCGGTCCCCACCGCCATGACGCCAGTCGCTGCGAACAGCCCGGTCACCTTCGATCCCCTTAAGGGCATGATGCCGGTCCCGACCGCCATGACGCCGGTCGCTGCGAACGGCCCGGTCACCTTCGATCCCCTCAAGGGAACGATGCCAGTCCCCACCGCCATGACGCCGGTCGCTGCGGATGACGGGATGCCCGAATTGCAGGTCACGGCCCGCCCCGCTGCGCCGCTGACGATGACGATGACCGTGCCGGGCGTTCGGGTCACGACACCATCCTCCGCGTCGCCGGTCGTGGCGGCTGCAAGGTCGGATCCGGCCGTTCCTTCCGGAACGCGCCTTGATCCCGTCGCCATGATCGCCGGCGGCACGCCCCCAGGCACGGAGGCCGTGACCGCGCAAGCGACGCCGGTCCCTGCGATCCCCCGTGACGCGGAGCCAAATGCTCCGATAACGACACAGGCGAAGGCGTCCCTGCCCATTGCTGCACGTGACACGGCGCAAGCCGCCTCGGTCTCGCCAGTCCCTGAAGCGACGCCCCCCTCGACCGAGCAAGTCGTCCGCACCACCGCGTCCGGCATTCCGCTGGTGATTCGCGGCGACTCCTCGCCGACGGTCTTGCCCATCGACGCCGCGCCCATGGCTAAGGCGAACGATGGCACCCCCCCCATATCCCCCCGGCAGGACACCCCTCTCCGCTTTGCGGTGACGAACGGGTCGGCGCCCGTCGTGGCGCCCCTGCCGATTCAGGCCCCTGCCCCGATCATCCAGGCGGGCCAGAGCGCGCCCGCCATCCAGCTTTTCGGAACCGCGATGCGCGGCGAGCAGAGTTTGGACCTACGCACCGATCGCCGCAAGGACGAGCCTGCGCTGTCGGTCGATCTCGCAACGCTGACCCGCGCCGATTCGCTCACCGCCGCGCCGGTCGTCGCGACCACGGGGGCCGGGCAGGCCCCGCTCGACATGACGCACCATCACTGGCCGCAGGGGATGATCGACCGCATCGACCGGATGCGTGAGGACGCCGCGACCGCCGATACCCGTATCCAGCTGTCGCCCGACGCGCTGGGCGGCATCGCGGTGACCCTGCGGCACGAGGAAGGCACGACACATATCCGCTTCACCGCCGACCAGGCGCAGACCGCGTCCCTGCTCGCCGACGCCCAGCCGACGCTGGCGCGACTCGCCGAGGAGAAGGGGATGCGCCTGGGCCAGACGGCGGTCGATATGGGCCAGTCGGGCATGGGCGGCGATCGACAGGCGCCGCCGCGTCGCCCCGACTCCGTCGTGCCGACCCGCCCCGCCTTTGTGGGTGCCACCGATTCCAGCGACGCCGGGGACCCGGCCGCCGCCTCCACCCGAATCGCCTGAGGACTGAGCCATGAGTGACACCAAGGAAACCAACGAAAAGGCGCCCAAGAAGAAGGGCAAGCTGGGCAAGATCATCGTGATGGTGGTCGGCGTGCTCGTCCTGCTGGGCGGGGGCGTGGGCGCCGGGCTGTATGCCGCCAATTCCGGCCTGATCGGCGGCGGCGGCCATGCCAAGGGAGACAATGGCGAGGCCGAGGCCGAAGCCAAGCATCCCGGCCCCAAGCTGGTGCCCAAGTCCGAGCAGAAGCGCGCCGGAGCCGAGGGTGAAGGCGGCGAGGGCGGCGAAGGCGGTCATGGCGGCGGCGAAGGCGGCGGCGAGGGCGGCCATGGCGAAGGCGGCGGCGAGGCCAAGGAAAACAAGGGCATGCCGACCCCGGTGGGCGATGGCGGCGAACGCTATGCGTCCAATTATTACGAGCTGCCCAAGGACTTCACCTCGAACATGCGCGACTCGGTGCATATCATCCAGGTGGGGCTGGCCATCTCGACTCCCTATGACGACACGGTCATCAACAACCTGAAGACCAACGACCTGGCGGTCCGCTCGGCCATCCTGATGACCCTGGGCGACGCCAATGAGGAAATGGTGTTTTCCAGCGAGGGCAAGCGCCAGCTGCAACGCAAGCTGGTCGACTCGATCAACGAGATTCTGCGGCAGAAGGAGGGATTCGGAGGCGTCGCTAACGTCTACTTTACCAATTTCGTTGTTCAGTGAGGCATGGTTAACGCCGCCCCCCAGGTTGAACGCCGCGAACGCGGTCGTGAACAGGTCGCCGATCACGGCGTGCTGGGCACGACCAAGCTCAATCCGTTCGGCGACCTGCATACGATGCAGCATCTGTCCGCGCGTCTCGCGCGGTCGCTGCGGGGGCTGTTCGAATCCCTTCTGCGCGAGGAACTGCGCTGCTGGGCGGAGCCGCTGGTCGTCCAGCGCTTCGCCGACTACCGGGCCGAGCGCGGCGACGGCCTGAGCGCGTGGTTGCCCATGACGATGACCTCGCCCAGCGGCATCACCTCCGACGCCCAGGCGCTGATCGTCATCGACGGCGCGTTCAGCCTGGCGCTGATCGACCTGTTGTTCGGCGGCAACGGTGCCGTGCCCGACGTCCTGCCGCCCGAATTCTCCCCCGCCGCCGAGGCGATGGTGCGCCAGCTGGGCGACATGATGGCCGCGCCGCTTCGCGGTGCCTGGGAATCGCTCGCCCGGATCGATTTCCGCGCCGGTCATCCCGAAGCCTCGCCCGCCATGCTGTCGGGGATCGAGGGCGACGACGCGATGATCGTCACCCGCTTCGGCATCGACGGGCGCAACCGCCGTCCGACCATGATCGACATCCTCTATCCGGTCAGCGCGTTGAAGCCGCACGGCTCCGCTTTGACCGGCAAGGTCGTCGACAAGCAGGCCGAGGTCGATCCCACCTGGCGCGGCGACCTGACCCGCGCGGTGATGACGGTGCGCTTCCCCGTCCGCTCGGTGCTCGCCGAACCCGTCGTGTCGCTCAGCCGCCTGATGGAGCTGAAGATCGGCGACGTGATCCCGATCAGTTTCGGCCCGGAAGTGCCGGTGATGGTCGGCGGCGACCTGCTCGGCATGGGCACGGTCGGCACCGCCAATGGCCGCGCCGCCGTCCAGCTTACCTCGCTCAACCGGTCCATCGAAGGACTGGCCCGCGCTCACGAAGGATTCGAAGAATGAACGATATGGCCGGGGGCTTCCCCGTCGACACATCGGTCGCGGCCAATTTCCGGCTGCTCCAGGATGTCGACGTCAAGCTGACCGTGGAGATCGGCTCGACCCAGCTGTCGCTGCGCGAGCTGCTGGCGCTGTCCGAATCGAGCGTGATCGAGCTGGACCGCCAGGCCAATGAGCTGCTCGACGTGCTGGTCAACGGCACGCTGATCGGGCGCGGCGAAGTGGTGACGGTCGGCGACCGGTTCGGCGTGCGCCTGACCGAGCTGGTCAACCCCGACAAGCGCGGCTGATCCATTCATGCTCTGGTCCTATATCCTGAAGCTGGTCATCCTGCTGCCGCTGATCTGCGGGTTGATGATCGGTTGCCTCTATCTCTGGCGCCGTCTGGAAAGCCGGATGCCGGGCAGGCCCGCCACGCGGCTGATCCATGTGCGCGAGACGATGATGATCTCGCCCGGCCTGCGCCTGGCGGTCATCGAGTTCGAGGGGCGCAACCTGCTCGTCTCGGTTGGGCGCGGCGGCGTCCAGCTGGTCGACAAGGTCGAGGGCAACGGGGTCGAGGGCAACGGGACCAGCCCGGCCGCGCCGAACCCGGCTCCGCTGACGCCGACCACCCCGCGCCGTCCCGATTTCGTCTCGCGCTTCGCCCCCAAGAAATTCGACCAATGAGCATTTCCGTGACCCGCCGGGGCACCGGCCCCGCGCTGATCCGTGCGCAGGACCGTGATGTGCCGAAGCGCAGCCTGAAGCCGTTGTGGATCCTGCTCGCCCTGCTGCTGGCGCTGGTCATCGCGATGCCCGCCTTTGCCCAGGCCGTCCCGGCGCCCGCCGCAGCCCCGGCACCCGGCGTCGGCGACGCGGTGGACCGCGCGCTGGGCCAGCTGGGCGGTGGTGCCAATGGCGGCTCGGGCTCGCTGAGCTTGTCGCTCCAGGTCCTCATCATCATGGGCCTGCTGACGATCCTGCCGGGCATCATCCTGATGATGACCAGCTTTACCCGGATCGTCATCGTGCTCGCCATCCTGCGCCAGGCGCTGGGCCTGCAGCAGACGCCGCCCAACCAGGTGCTGATCGGCCTGTCGGTCTTCCTGTCGCTGTTCATCATGGCCCCGACGATCAGCCAGATGAACACCAATGCGATCGAACCCTATGCGCAAGGCCGCCTGCCCGGCACCGAGATGATCAAGGCCGCCGGTGCGCCGCTCCACGCCTTCATGGCCAAGCAGACGCGGGTGAAGGACGTGTCGATGTTCGCTGAAATGGCGAAGTCGGGCCCCTATGCCAGCCCCAAGGACATTCCCTATGCCGTGCTGCTCCCCGCCTTCGTCACTTCGGAACTGAAGACCGCGTTCCAGATCGGCTTCCTGATCTTCCTGCCCTTCATCGTCATCGATCTGGTCGTCGCCACCGTGCTCATGGCGCTGGGCATGATGATGCTGTCGCCCTCGATCATATCCCTGCCCTTCAAGCTGTTGCTGTTCGTGCTGGTCGATGGCTGGGCGCTGACCATGGGCAGCCTGGCGAACAGTTTCGCGACGTAGAACGCCTATTCCCTCTCCCCTGGACAGGGGAGAGGGAAGATCAGAGTTGAAAGCGATCAGCATTGCACGGTTTTAGCCCCTCCCCTTCAGGGGAGGGGTTGGGGTGGGGCATCGCCATGGGCGTTTCGCTTGCGGAAGCGCCCCACCCCCGGCCCCTCCCCTGAAGGGG